>NZ_JASLIX010000069.1:0-23000 GCF_030152715.1 Paenalcaligenes sp. | reverse complement strand
TTAAAATCCACCCAGCTTGCGCCAGGACTACGCTTACGCTTGCCCGGGCCTACACGTGGTTAAATACTATATTGAAAAGGAATACATAACATGGCTTTTCTTAGCGGTAAACGCATTTTAATTACCGGCGTCATTTCTAATCGCTCCATTGCCTACGGTATTGCCCGTGCCTGTAAAGAACAAGGCGCTGAAATCGCTTTGACCTATGTTGGTGAGCGTTTCAAAGATCGCGTCGAAGGCTATGCCGCTGAATTAGGCTCCAACATCGTTATCCCTTTGGATGTCGCCGAAGACCAGCAAATCACGGATGCCATCACCACATTGAAAACGCACTGGGATGGGCTTGATGGGCTGGTTCACGCCATTGGCTTTGCGCCTCGTGAAGCCATTGCTGGTGATTTTTTAGATGGATTATCGCGTGACGCTTTTGCTACCGCGCACGATATTTCAGCGTATAGCTTCCCTGCCTTAGTCAAAGAGGCCCTTCCTTTGCTTGAAGGGCGCTCTAGCTCAGTGCTTACACTCACCTATTTAGGTGCAGAAAAAGTCGTCCCCAATTACAACACCATGGGCGTTGCCAAAGCAGCTCTGGAGGCTTCCGTTCGCTATTTAGCCGCATCACTCGGTCCGAAAGGAATACGCGCGAATGCTATTTCGGCTGGTCCTATCAAAACCCTTGCCGCTAGCGGCATCAAAGACTTTGGGCAAATTTTAAAATTTGTTGAACAAAATGCCCCCTTACGTCGTAATGTCACCATCGAAGACGTGGGCAACGTCGCCGCCTTTATGCTATCTGACTTGGCTGCTGGCGTCACGGGGGAGATCACCCATGTGGATGCAGGCTTTAACTGCATCGTCCCTGGCATGATGGAATAAGTCCACGACCGAACTTAGCGTACGATTTAGACTCACACCCTGATGCATCATCAGGGTGTTTTTTATTCTACTGGAGGAAAAAGAATAGGGGTATCCTGAGGCTGCCATGGCGCGTATTTATGCATAATACGCGCAAAGCGCTCTGAGGCTAAAAAGCGCTGTAGCCAGTCCCATAAAGCGGGCCAAGGCTGTGCCGCGAACCAATCTAAATCCGTATGCGCATACTGTCGAACAAAAGGGGCAATAGCTAAATCGGCCATCGAAAGCCGCGCACCAAGCAGATAAGGATGTGACTGCAAGCGTGTATCCAGACTTGTTAATAGCGCAGCCGCTTGATCACGGTGAAACTGTGCAAACTGCTCTGGCGAAAGCGTGCCATGCTCGGAAATATAGCGTGGGGGATATTTATAACGATCTAAAGCCCATTTAAATGCCCCGTCATTCGTCGCGATCAAGTCGTTGAGCTCGGCTTGTTGTTCAGGTGCAGGCAGCAGCTGCTCGGGATCGGACTGACGCAATGCCCACCATATAATATCCAGGCTTTCATCAATGACGGTTCCATCCGTACACTGCAACACTGGCACGGTACCTTTAGGAGAAATCGCCAGCATTTCTGCAGGCTTATTACGTAAAACAATTTCACGTAACTGCACCTGCATGCCTGACGCGGCTAAAGCTAAGCGGGCGCGCATAGCATAAGGACAACGTCTAAACGAATAAAGAATAGCGAAAGAAGTCATAAGGATAAGTTTACCCTAAGACCAAAAAAGGCGCTGAAAGCGCCTACAAATTAAGGTTTTTTAGCAAGCCATGGGTTGGTCTTTTTGTGCTGCTTGTTCCCGTTCGGCTTTTTCCTGCGCTAAACGCGAGCGCTCAGCAAGCTCGGCTAAACGGCGACGCTTTTGTTCTTTTAGTACTTCCATGGGAGCACCTACATGACGCTGACGACGCTCTTTGGCCAGCTGCATTTGTTTTTGGCGCTCACGTAAACGTGCTACTTTTTCTGCATCTAAGGTGCCATGGCAATAGGGACAGCTTACGCCCTCTTCGTATTGCGGCATCTCACGCTCTGCCGCACTCACTGGCATACGGCAAGCACGACAAAACACATAATCACCACGCTTCAGTCCATGTCCGACGGAAACGCGCTCATCAAATACAAAGCATTCCCCTACCCACATACTTTGATTTTCAGGGATTTCCTCTAAGTATTTGAGAATCCCCCCTTGCAAATGGTAGACTTCCTCAAAGCCTTGGGAACGCATAAAGGCGGTGGATTTTTCACAACGAATCCCCCCTGTGCAGAACATCGCTACGCGTGGCTTACCATGCAACACCCCGCCTGGCTTACGCTGCTGCTCTACCCACTCAGGAAACTGAGAAAAGCTGTCTGTTTTCGGGTTGATCGCATTTTTAAAAGTACCAATCCCCACTTCGTAATCATTACGCGTATCAATCAATACGACATCAGGTTGGCTAATTAAGTCATTCCACTCTTGCGGAGGAACATATTGCCCTACCATTTCAGCCGTTTTTAAGTCGGGGACGCCTAGGGTTACGATTTCTTTTTTGAGCTTAATTTTCAAGCGATAAAAAGGCATGACATCCGCCCATGCTTCTTTATGCTCAAGCTTTGCCATACGTGAATCGGAACGCAAGTAATCCAACACCTCGCGCACACCCTGCTCTGGACCTGCAATCGTGCCATTGATGCCCTCACGCGCTAGTAACAGCGTCCCAATAATGTCGCGTTGTTCGCAAAAATCAATGAGAGGTTGTTGTAAGGATTCATAATCGTCCAGCTCTACAAAATGGTAGAGGGCGGCAACAAGATATTTAGCCATGGTTACTTTTTGGATAATGAAATGCTAAAAATAAGCAAAAGACAGAATTAAACGTTATATCTTACCCCTTCACACTTAAAAATACCTAGATTTAAGCAAAAAACCTTTGCGAGAACGCAAACCTTCAGCCAAAAAGACGGGAGCTGAAATAAACGCGTGTTGCTTTTTTGCTGTTTTTTCTTGGATGTATCATGGACTCTCTTACTCAAGCCGTACTTGGAGCAAGCATCAGTGGTGCTATGCTTGGGCGTCATTATGGGCGTAAAGCGGTAATTGCTGGTGCCGTACTTGCTACCCTGCCCGACCTCGATGTGTTTATGCGCTATGCCGATCCAATTAGCTCAATGACCTATCATCGGGGGTTTTCGCATTCTTTATTTGTGCTGACGGCCTTCAGTGTGCTGCTCGCTCTGTTATGGCGTGTATTACGCCGACGGCAGCTTTATGGTGTAGGGTGGGTATTTTTATGTGTTTGGCTAACGCTGATAACCCATCCACTATTAGATGCATTTACTAGTTTTGGAACCCAACTTTGGTGGCCGCTAACGCCGACACCAGCTTCGTGGGCAAGTATTTTTATTATTGACCCCATTTATACCCTACCCCTGACGTTTGGGGCTTTTGCTGCCTTGATCGCTGGCATCAAGCCGCGGACATTAAAATGGTTACGGTGGGGGTTGTTATTAAGTACTGCGTATTTAGCGTGGACCTTTGGTGCTAAACACCTAGCACAGTATCGAGCTTTGGATCAATTTCGCCAACAAGGTGTGGCCTTTTCTGATTACTACAGTACGACCACCCCTTTTAACAGCCTGCTTTGGCGTGTCATCGTCCGCAATGATGAACAGCACTGTGAAAAAATCATCAGCTTACTGGATACTCAACCTAGTGAATCCATTTGCTTAGACCATAATCACTATGTACTACAAGCGGTTCCCCCTTCGGCATCCATAGACCGCTTACGCTGGTTTACCGGAGACTGGGTACGCTTTGATGTACACGAAGACTTGCTCATCATGACCGATGTACGTCTGGGTGCAGCAATAGGACTGCAACATTTTCGTTTTGTCGTCGCCGAGCAAACGCTGACAGGACAGTGGGAAAATGTGTTGCCCTATCGCTGGCCGGAAAAACTCGATTGGGGGCTAATTAAACCCTTATTAACGCGAATTTACCGACAGCAGCCTCCACTTCCCCTACAGCGATGGGTAGACAACGCCAAGATGGGGGCTCTTTAAAAGAGTCTATTTCCATCAAGCACAGATCCGCTTATATCGCATATCGCTACGCACAGAAAAACACCTAGCATAAAAGCTAGGTGTTTATAAAGCATTTACGACGTTTTTTTATCTGTAGGCCAGGCCGCACTTGGTTTAGGCAGTTCCTCTTCCAAAGCTAAACGCGTTTGTGGTGTGTCCGGTAATGTTTTTTTCACCGTTTTCACTGCCGTACTTTTTTTCGTTGCTTTACGTGCTGTGGTTTTTTTTGCCGCCTTTTTTGCCGCTTTTTTCGCTGTAGGCTCCACAGAGACCTTGGTTTCTACCGTAGGCACCGCTTTGGCCTGATTTTCAGTTTTAGGTTTGGCCTGCAAAGCCTCGTCCAACTGTGCTTTAAGCTCATGAGCATATGCTTTGGCTTGCTCAGCATCTGCCATAGCCTGCTTTGCCTGCTCCTGTGCCTGGAGCAAAGCTTTTTCTATTTCAGCAGAGGCCTGTTTTTCCATCAGTGCCATGGCTTCGGCTTTGGCCGCATCCAGTAGTGCTTGCTGCTCAGCCTGCGCTTGTGCCCGCTGCTCGGCTTCACGCTGAGCTTGCTCGGCAGCAATTTTTGTAGCGACCTCTACCGGTGGCTCCCAATGACTGCAAAGCTCTAATGCGCAAGCAATATCAGCAAAACGAGCTTGGCTTTCAGCAGAAAGATTCAATACATCTTTGAGCTGGCTGATTTCCGCTACCGCATCCCAGATTACCTGGCGTTGACGCTCATTGGGAACTAAAAGAGGCAAAGCCGCAATAGCATCTTGGGGATGCATTTGCATAATACGCCACTGCTTACGCAGTTTTTGTTTGATACTGGCTAAATCAGGCAACTTATAGCCTTGAATATGATCTTTAGCTAAGCTTTCTAATAAATTAAAAGCTCGCTCATCCACAAAAGTTTCCTCACCTGCCATATAAATGAGGATGCGGGCAAATGCGTCTGCCGCATCTCCCTCTTGCACCTGTGCTTTTGTTAGCTGTAATCGCAGCTCGTGTAATTCCTCATGTAAAGCCGTATCACTGTTTAAAATGCCACGACGATCAATTTGAGGCTTATCTAACCCAACCAAAGCGCGCAACCACGGTGAGCCATACACGCCATGAAAAATAGCCTCCACACTTTGATCGCGTATATCTCTCCAGACATCCCAGCTACGCGCAATGCCATCACTCATTACCCTTTCCATCGCCAAAAACACATTGTCTGCTGCAACAGGTGTGCGCTGTTTTCTTACCTGCTCTGCAGCGGCTTTAAACGACAAGGCAACAGGGTTTAAGCTCGACCACATATAGCGGCCGAATCGCTGAGGGTGTAAAGCACGCGAAGCCTGCGCTATCCAAGGATTCGTTAAACTACGCACGATCGGCGAAAGCGTAAGATCATAAAGGTGCTGATTGATTTGCGAGACACGATTCACCACCTCAAAGTGTGCCTCCTCTTCGCGCCCATCATCTAGGGCCTGTAAATCAGCAATACTTCTGGGCTCAAAAGTCACCACATGACGCCCTTTAACCCATTCTTGATGCGGCGTATCTGGATGCAGGTCCTGAATACGTGCCTCGTAAAGCCCGGGTGGCAGCAATTCAATTAAATCTAAAGCGCCTACTAATGCCTCGTGTTCCCGATTGGCTACCCCCGAGGACACAAAAATCCCTAAATGCCCAGTGGTTTCATGTAGACAATAAATAATTACCTGCTCATGTGCTTTTAGATCTTCATCGCTAGCATAAACATCAGCAATCCAATTTAATGCCTGCGGTGGTGGAGTGATATTATCAGCCTGTGAAGCAAACACCACAATAGGACTGCGGATATTACGCAAATTAATATTGCCGTTTGATAATGGGTCTGGGAGTTCTGCACGAGCTAACCGGTTGCCAATAAAAAGATTTTGTACAATCCAATCCATTTCTTGGCGTGTCATCATAAAATGCCCCGCCCACCACCGATCAAACCCTAAGTAACGCTCGACCTCAGTATCAATATTGGCATACAAATGATACGGTTTTTTCCAAAAGGTATTCGCCGGATCTAAGCGCTCAAAGTTTTCGACTAGATATACCCCGTCAAAAATCCCCCCGCCAATATCACTAGCCAACGAACTTGCCCAGGATCCGCCCAACATACCACCACTGTAGCGCATCGGGTTCTGCCCCGCCTTACCCGACCAATAAGCCAAAGGCGCGCCGGCAAGCATAATCGGACCAACCAGTTTAGGATCCGCACTCGCCAACATCATTAATGCCCAGCCCCCTTGGCAATTACCAATCACAAAGGGACGCCCCACTCGCTGCGGATCATGACGTTGTGCCACCACCTCCAAAAAATATTTTTCTGCTTTCATGATGCAGTAAATACTTTGGTTTGGTTCAGGGTCCGGCCCAAAAGTCACAAAATAACACGGATGTCCTGCAGCTAGCGCTACACCAACCTCGGAGTGGACTTTAGAACCAGCCACACCCGGACCATGTCCTGCTCGCGGATCAATAATCACAAAAGGACGTGCATCAGGATTCGTGGGCATATCCTCTGGCGGCACAATACGCAATAAAGCGTAATTCACAGGATCCGGTAACTGACGCCCATCAACGATCAACTCATGTTCAAACACCAATACCGGTGGTTTGCCCTGACTTGCATGCTCTACATATTGATCGCCGCTTTGGCGCATCACATCTAAATACAAAACAGAACGCTGCTGGGCATCCCGTAGATACTCCATAGCCTGTCGGCCCAAATCGCTAAACATAACATTGCTCCAGTTGTTGCAAGTTGTTTAACCCATAGAGCCCATGGTCTGACGTAAGCGACGGTGTGCTAAAGCAAAGAACACCACACCAATTAAAGACATCATTAGAAACTGCGGCCATACCATGGTGATATCGGCCCCGCGCAATAAAACGGCTTGCGCGTAGGAAACAAAATGCAGCGTCGGTGTACCCGACATTATCCATTGCACTGCATCCGGCATGCTTTCACGTGGTGTAATCGCCCCCGATAAAATCTGCAAAGGCAACAATAAAAGAATCGCCATCAGCCCAAACTGCGGCATCGTACGCGCGAGTGTCCCCATATAAATACCAATGGAAGTAGTGGCAAATAAATACACAATGGTGCCTAAAGCAAATAACCATGTAGAACCTGCCACTTGGACGCCAATAACGCCTTTAATCATCACGTGCAACGCAAATAGTGCAGCGCACAATACTACTATACCCATTGACCACACTTTTGACAGCATAATTTCTAAAGGCGTCACAGGCATGACAAGTAAATGTTCAATCGTGCCATGCTCTCTTTCCCGAATTAATGCCGCCCCAGTCAAGATAATAGAGAGCAATGTGATGTTGTTAATCATGCCCGTAATGCCCCCAAACCAAGAGGAATAGAGGTTGGGGTTAAACAACACCCGTTGCACTAACTGTATAGGGGAGTCTAATTTGCCTTGTGTGGAAGGATTTACAAACAGTAATACTTCAGCGCCTAAAATACTCTGAATATAGGACGATCCGACCAAAGCTTGGCTTTGACGCGTTGCATCAACGTTCAGCTGTAACGCGGGGTTTTTACCTGCCATGACATCACGCTCAAAGTTCGGCGGAATGTTCAACACAAAAGTATCTAAGCCCGCATCCATACCCTTATCAATTTCCGCTCGACTAATCAGACGAGGTGGCAAAAAATAAGGCTCATGCAATGCATCAATTAAACGTGCTGATAAGGTGGACTGATCCTCATCAACCACGGCAATTGCCGCTTTATTTAAAGAGTCCGGCTTTGCCTTAGAGTTTGAATAAATCACCCCACTGAACATTAAGATGATCAACAACATTAATGCCACATCACGGGCTAAGCTATAGAACTCTTTAATACCAAGGTTATAAATGGTGGCAATACGCCGTTTCATCGATTGCATATGCCCCCCCTTATTTGGCTTGTTTTTTCAAAAGTAATACTGACAGCAGTGTCAGTACAGGAATTGCAATAAGCAGCGGATAGAAAGAATAGCGTAAATCCGCAAACCCTAAGGCCTTAGAAAAGGTGCCTCGGCTAATGGTTAAATAATGCGAGGTGGGGTAGATTTCGCCTATAAACGCCCCAAACCCTTGAAGCGAAGACACCGGATCCACCATACCCGCAAACTGAATGGCCGGTATAAGCGTACCAATAGCTGTACCAGCCAACGCCGCCACTTGGCTATTCGTTAGTGTCGATGCCAGCAGCCCAATGCCCGTGGTCGCTACCACATACAACACCGTAGCCAGCACCAAAGTCATAAAACTACCAGTGAACGGGACCTTAAATACCGTTAATGCCAACAAAAACAGCAATACAAAGCTGATGAGAGCCAGCACCACATAGGGCAGCTGTTTACCTAATAAAAACTCTAACTTTGTTACCGGTGTGGTATATAAATTCATAATTGAGCCGAGCTCTTTTTCGCGAACAACACCAAGCGCCATCAGCATTGAGGGAATAAATACCAATAGCATCGGAATCACAGCGGGTACCATAGCGACCAAGCTGCGCAGCTCTGGGTTATAACGGAAACGAACCTCGCCATGACTGGGTAGCTGAGGACGTTGTCCTGTTTTGGCTAACACCCAATCCGACACCGTGTCATTATGTAAGGCCTGGGTATAGCTTTTGATGGTTTCTGCACGCAAAGGCATCGCCCCGTCAATCCACATCCCAATCTCAGGGGCTTTACCTTTGTCTAAGTCGCGACCAAAACCAGGCGGAATTTCCACCGCCAAGGCCAGCTCGCCAGAACGCATCCGCCAGTCAATATCAGCCGGACCAGTTAATGGCGCGCGCTGATCAAAATAACGTGAGCCTTCAAGCTGCATCCGATAGTTTTGGCTCGCGGTGGTTTGGTCATAATCCAAAACCGCATATTTAAGATTTTCTACGTCCATATTGATGCCATACCCCATCACGAGCATCAACACCATGCTCCCTACCATCGCCATAAAAAGGCGAATGGGATCACGCCGTAGCTCCATGGCTTCACGTATGCTGTAGCTTAATAAACGCTGAAGACTAAACCAGGGGTGTTTAAGTTGATGGTTGGCCTCTTTAGGAGCAACAAAGTCAGTATCCTCTGTTTTGGCCTCGTCGCCCATGGCTTCAATCAAATAACCTACAAACGCATCTTCTAGATTTGCCGCCCCTCGCTTTTTAATCAATGCCGCCGGCGTGTCAGAATCAAGAATTTCCCCCGCATGCATCATGGACATGCGATCGCAACGCTCCGCCTCATTCATGAAGTGCGTAGAAATAAAAATCGTCACGCCATCATTGCGCGATAAATCAATCATCAATTGCCAAAATTTATCGCGGGCCACCGGGTCCACCCCCGAGGTGGGTTCATCCAAAATCAATACATCGGGTTTATGTAATACCGCAACCGCTAACTGCAAACGCTGGCGAATCCCTAATGGCAACCCATCTGGCAGCGCATCCATTACGGCAGTTAACTCAAAACGCTGCGCTAATTCCTGTACGCGCGGCTCGCGTTGTGCTTTGGGCAAATGAAAAAGCCGTGCATGCAACATCAGGTTTTGACGCACAGTTAGCTCAGCATATAAAGAAAAGCTCTGCGACATGTAGCCTACACGCTGTCGTGTCGCCAGATCATTGGCATCAATAGGCTGCCCTAATAACGTCGCAGTACCTTCGGAAGGTGGCAGCAACCCCGTTAGCATTTTCATCGTGGTGGACTTACCACACCCATTCGAGCCTAAAAAACCAAAAATCTCACCACGTTTTACACGCAGATTCACATCATTGACCGCCACAAAATCACCAAACTTTTTGGTTAAGCCGTGGGACTCAATGACGATTTCATCGCTATCAACCAGTGGTGGAATAACAAGCTCTTGGTGATCTTGACGCTTTTCAGGTGGTAACAAGGCTAAAAACGCAGCCTCTAAATTGGGTTTACCCGTTCGGGATAAAAGCTCTTGGGGCGTTCCTGTGGCCAATACCTGACCATCATCCACCGCCACCAACCAGTCAAAGCCTTGCGCCTCGTCCATATAAGCCGTTGCCACTAATACGGACATATGAGGCCGACGCTGACGAATACGCTCAATCAGCTCCCAAAACTGACGCCGTGCCAAAGGGTCTACCCCTGTGGTGGGCTCGTCTAAAATAAGTAAATCGGGGTCATGAATAAGCGCACAACACAACCCCAGCTTTTGCTTCATCCCACCCGATAACTTTTGTGCCGGTCTATCCGCAAACGCCGACATACCCGTACTGGCGAGTAAATCCTTAATGCGGGCTTTGCGCTCAGCCTTATCCTGGCCAAACAAACGACCAAAAAAATCGATGTTTTCAAACACCGATAATGTGGGATAAAGATTTTTACCAAGCCCTTGTGGCATATAAGCAATGCGCATACAAACCTGATTGCGGTGCTTAGCCTCGGTCATATCACCGCCTAGCACTCTGACCTGCCCCTGCTGGATTTGACGCGCACCGGCGATTAACCCGAGCCAAGTGGACTTACCCACCCCATCCGGCCCGATAAACCCCACTGTTTTACCAGCGGGGATCGTTAGGCTAAGGTTATTAGCCGCCAAAACCTCACCATAACGATGGGTGACATCCACAAACTGCACCACGGGTTCCGTGGTGCTTGCCGTTACCGTATCTACTTCACTCATGGCAATTTAACCTGCAAATGCTCTGGCCATTCACGATTTGCATCAAGACGGATATAAGCCACCCCAGGCACACCTGTTTTGACTTGCTCCATGTGTTTTTCTAATAACGCAGGATCAATACGTACCTTGACGCGGAAAGTCAGCTTTTGACGCTCATCTTGGGTTTCCACCATTTTCGGAGTAAATTGCGCCACGCTAGACACATAAGATACCTCGGCTGGAATCACATACTGAGGAATGGCATCAATGATGACTCGTGCCTCGGCGCCCATGGCGACACGCCCAGCCTGAGCCTCTGGCAAAAACACCGTCATATAGACATCACCCACATCCACAAGGCTTAAGATCTTGCCGCCATTGCCCACTACCTCGCCAGGCTGAGCCACTCGATACTGGACTCGCCCTGCGCGTGGTGCGCGCAAATCCCCGTCCTTGAGCTCACTTTTCAGATTAGCGATCACTGCTTCTGCAGCCAAAATACTGGCATCGGCTTGTGCTACCTGTGATTTGGCTGCCTGAATGCCGGCTTGTACCGCCGCGACCTGGGCTTCTGCCACCGCTACCATCGCCTGCGCATTCCGATATTGCGCCCGATCATTATCCGCCTGTTGTACAGACGTCGCACGCTGTTTGACTAGCTCTTGCGAGCGCTGGTGCGTTTTTTGTGCTAGTTCGAGCTCCGTATTACGTTGAACTAACGTCGCTTTAGACATGGCTAAATCGGCTTCTCGTTGGGCCACCAAAGCCAAGGCCGTGTCTTTTGCACTATGGGCTCGCGCTAATTCGGCTTCAGCTTGGGATAAGCGCGCTTGGAGTGATTCCATATCCATGCGTGCCACAAGCTGATCGGCCTCAACAAAATCGCCCTCGTTCACTAAGATTTCACGAATACGCCCAGCGGCTTTCGCTGAAACATCGACTTCTGTGGCTTCGATACGACCATTACTGTAGGCAAAATCCTCATCATGCTGAGGACGCATTTGTTGCCATAAGAAATAGGCGATCGCAGCCACCACCACGACTAAGGCCACCCCATAGATGGTTCTTTTTTTGGATGCACTCACAGTATTTTCCTTTAGTTAGCTGCAGAAGTTGATTGATGATTTTCAGAGGGTGGTGTCACACCCCCGCCCAATGCGCGATAAAGCGCCACGGTATTACTTAAACGAGCCCTTTGTAACTGCAGCAGCATTTGCTCTGCCGCAAACTGCGAACGCTGCGCATCAAGGACCTCGAGATAAGGCGCAGACCCCTGCTCGTACCGAATCATGGCCAAGCGCGCTCGATCTTGTTCTGAACGTACTAAATTCGCTTGTTCTTTTTCTTGTTGAGCCAGCCAATGATGCGCGGCTAAACCGTCTGCAACCTCTCTAAAAGCAGTACGTATGGTTGATTCGTAATTTGCAACCGCTATATGTTTACGCGCCTCGGCAAGCGCTAGATTCGATTCACGTGCCCCACCATCAAAAATAGGCAAAGAAATCTGGGGCATAAAAGTCCAAGCGCCACTGCCCCCACGGAATAAACCATCCAAAGCCGAGCTAGCTGTGCCCGCAAAGCCTGTTAAGGTAATCCGAGGAAAAAAAGCAGCGCGTGCCGCGTCCACATTAGCACGTGCCGCCAATAGCTGCTGTTCTGCCGCACGAATATCTGGTCGCTGTAACAATACCGTAGAAGGTAAATCGGGCGTAATCGCGCGCTCAAGCTGTTGCTGCGCCAAAGTGCTGCTTTCACCCAATGGCCCGCTGTAGCCGGTTAACTGCTGAATTAACGCGGCGTTCTGCGCTTTTTCTCGCTCCAAATTAGCCAGTTCGCTACGCGCAGTTAATAGTAAAGAGTCCACCGCTCGCAGTTCTAAATCAGAAGAACTGCCCACGCGTACCCGCTGCGCCATAATGCGCTGAGATTCCGTTCGGCTATCTACGGTTTTTTTGGCGAGCTCAACCCGCTGGGTTAGCTCCAAAGCCTGTAAATAAGCATCGGCTGTCATGGCGATAAGGCTTATTTCGAAGGCTTGACGTGCTTGCTCTGTCGCCAAATACTGAGCCAATGCGGCCGCGCTTAAACTGCTGACTCGCCCCCAAAAATCCAGCTCAAAAGCGCTAACACCTAAGCCCACCTGATATTGACCACTGGTCACCGCCTGCTGCGTGATCGACAAATCCGCTGGCACCCGCCCACGCTGGCCATCGCCCTGCGCCCCAATATGAGGTAAACGTTCAGAGGACTGAATACCATAAATAGCACGCGCTTCGGCCACCCGAGCTGTAGCGGCTTTTAAGTCACTATTAAAATCAAGCGCTTGTTGAATTAATTGTTTTAATTGAGGATCAGTAAAAAACTGTTGCCAATGATCGGATGGATTTAATTGTGGGGCGTCCGTATTGCTTGTACCAAGAACAGGAAGCTGATCTGGAATACCTACTTCCATATTTTCAGGCTGCGGCACAGGTGCCACACATGCGGCCAAAGCTAAAGTTGCCGCTGAAAGTATCCATATACGCGGAGCTAATAATTTCACAATGTGATTCCTTTTTAATGGCAAAACAATACGGCTGACTTTATATTACCCAATAATTGTTAAGTAATTAATGACTTAAGTCAATTGCACCATTTTAAAGAAATCGTTTTATCTTAATTTAACAATTCTTAATTTTTAAAAGCTATAAAGCACAAATAAAAAAGCCGCATTGATATTAAATCAACGCGGCTTTTAAATGTCTTGGCGGACAGAGAGGGATTCGAACCCTCGGTACGGGGATACCGTACACACGCTTTCCAGGCGTGCACCTTCAACCACTCGGTCACCTGTCCAAAATCTAGCAAAGAATATAATTATAAAGGCTTTAAAATAAAAAGCAAGCAAAATGCTTATTTCTGTAAGCTCAGCATACGCTCCACATAGCGTGCAATCGCATCCACCTCTAAGTTCACGGGGCTTCCGGCTTGTAAGTGCTTTAATGTAGTCACTTGAACGGTATGAGGGATAAGATTAATGCTGATTTCACAACCCTGTGCCAAATCCACCACCTGATTAATGGTTAGGCTAACACCATTCACCGTAACACTACCCTTATAAGCCAAGTATTTTGCCAGCTCAGTGGGTGCGACAATGCGCAGCTCAAACGATTCCCCAACGGGCTCAAATGCAGACACCGTACCCACCCCGTCGACATGCCCCAGCACCATATGCCCATCTAGGGTGTCGCCTAAGCGCATCGCATGCTCTAAATTGACTTCACCAAGCTGATCCAAACCCACGGTTCGATTTAGGCTTTCGCGGGAAATATCAATACTAAAGGCCTGATCTTCTAAATCCACTACCGTCATACAGGCGCCTTGAATCGCTATGGAATCGCCTAATTGGCAGCGGCTCAAATCAAAATCCGGGCACGCAATGCGTAAACGCAAGCCCGCCTGTGGATCCTGAGGATCGAGCTCTTGAATTGCTGTGATTTCCCCCACAGCACTAACAATGCCTGTAAACATAATGGCTCCTACTGAGATAACTGCTGTAAATGACTAAGCAGTGTGTGCCAGCTCTGCGGCTGGCGCATAATCAAACGCACATCGTCCCCTACCTTTTGACTTTGTAAAAGCTCAAAACGATAGGCCTGGTCTAAATGCGATAAAGGGTTGATCTGGGTAACGGGCCTACCTTCGCCAAGTAGCACCGGCGCAATATAGCTAATCAAACTATCTACATAACCGGCTTGTAGCAATGCCCCATTAAGACGAGCACCGGCTTCTACATGAACTTCGTTAATTTGCTGCTGCGCCAACCAACGCATAACACTGTGTAAATCCACCTGCCCATCGGCGTTTGCATTTAGTACTATCACCTGAGCATTTTTATCTGCGAGCGGCTGCAAGCGATCAGGCTGTTGGACACAGGTAAAAATCCAAACAGGATGCCCGTCTAACATGTTGGCGTCCAATGGAAAGCGTAACTGACTGTCTATCACCGCTCGGATTGGCTGACGCGGTGTGTCAATATCGCGCACGTTTAATTGGGGGTCATCGGCCAAAACCGTACCAATCCCCGTTAAAACCACACAGCTACGCGCACGAAACTGCTGTCCATCTAAACGAGCAACGGGCCCTGTGATCCATTTCGATTCACCATTTGCTAACGCCGTACACCCATCCAATGAGGAAGCGGTTTTTAACCATACCCACGGCAAATTACGTACCATACGTGACACAAAACCAACGTTGATCACCAACGCCGCTTCGGTTTCTACGCCGGTTACGACCTCTATCCCAGCCGTACGCAGTTGTTGAACCCCACGCCCCGCGACTACAGGATTTGGGTCCAACATGGCAATGACCACCTGCTTGGGTTTAAGCGCAATCAACGCCTCTACACAAGGGGGGGTGCGCCCGTGATGCGAACAAGGTTCTAAGGTGACATAAAAAACCGCCTCGTCCCACGCAGTAAAGCCCTGCGACTGGGCTTGGCGAATTGCCATCACTTCTGCATGCGCCCCACCTGCCATTTGCGTGGCGCCACGCGCGATGATTTGATTATGGTGCACAATCACACAACCCACTCGCGGATTGGGACTAGTGATATATAGAGACTGGCGAGCAGCGGCTAAAGCCTGCTGCATAAAAAAAGAATGGTTCACGATGAGGACGGGGAGTCGTCTTGCATCGCATTAATGGCTTCGACGAACTCACGAATATCATTAAAGCTTTTGTATACGGAAGCAAACCGTACATACGCTACCTGATCCAGCTTTTTGAGCTGCTCCATAACGAGCTCGCCAAGCTGCTCGGTAGTGACCTCGCGCTCCCCGCTAACAAGCAAACCCTCTGTGATCCGCGCTACGGCCGCATCGACCTCTTGTACCGGCACAGAACGCTTGCGTAAAGCTAAATCCATGCTAGCACGTAATCGTGCCCCGTCAAATTCCATGCGACTACCACTGCGCTTAACCACAGCGGGCATCATCAGATCTGCCCGTTCATACGTTGTAAAGCGACGCTCGCATTTTACGCAACGGCGGCGGCGGCGGATACTACCACCATCCTCTGAGACACGAGAATCAACGACCTGAGTGTCTTCATAACTACAGAACGGGCATTTCATAGGCAATCAACGCCCCCGCAGGGGCCTAAGTATTAACGGTAAACAGGCAAACGAGCCGTTAGCTCGTGTACGCGTTTACGCACGTTGGCTAAGTTTTCTTCGTCATTGGGGTTATCCAACACATCAGCAATCAAATGTGCCGTTAGTTCGCAATCGGCCTCGGTAAAACCACGTGTGGTCACCGCAGGGGTACCTAAACGAATGCCACTGGTCACAAAAGGCGACTCGGGATCATTAGGAATCGCATTTTTATTGACAGTGATGTGTGCTTTGCCTAAAGCGTCTTCGGCTTGTTTACCAGTAAGACCTTTAGCACGTAGATCAACAAGCATGACGTGGCTTTGAGTACCACCCGATACGATGCGTAAGCCCCGCTCTACTAGAGTGCGAGCTAGTACATCGGCATTTTTTACTACCTGAGCCGCGTAGTCTTTGAAGCTGGGCTCGAGTGCCTCTTTGAAGGCAACGGCTTTACCTGCAATCACGTGCATCAAAGGACCGCCCTGAATGCCTGGGAAAATAGCAGAGTTAATGATTTTTTCATGCTCGGCTTTCATCATGATGACACCACCACGCGGGCCGCGTAAGGATTTATGCGTTGTGGACGTCACAAAGTCAGCATGTGGCACTGGGTTGGGGTATTGTCCACCCGCAACTAACCCTGCATAGTGGGCAATATCCACCATAAAGAGCGCGCCGTTTTCTTTGGCAATACGACCAAGGCGCTCAAAATCAATGTGCAAAGAGTATGCCGACGCACCAGCGACAATTAATTTAGGCTTGTGTTCTTTAGTTAGGGCCTCGACCTGCTCGTAGTCAAGTACTTCGTTCTTGTCTAGACCATAAGAAATGAAGTTATACAGCTTACCCGACGCGTTCACAGGAGAACCATGCGTTAAATGCCCGCCTTCGGCTAGGCTCATACCTAAAACGGTATCACCGGGCTTTAATACCGCCATGTAAACGCCTTGGTTTGCCTGAGAGCCAGAGTTAGGCTGTACGTTAGCGGCTTCGGCACCAAACAGCTTTTTCAAGCGGTCAATGGCCAGCTGCTCCACAATATCAACAAACTCACAACCGCCGTAGTAACGACGACCTGGGTAGCCTTCGGCGTATTTGTTCGTCAGCTGCGAGCCTTGGGCTTGCATCACTGCAGGGCTCGTGTAGTTTTCAGAGGCAATAAGTTCGATATGCTGCTCTTGGCGCACGTCTTCTTTTTGAATGGCGTCCCAGATTTCGGGGTCAACAATGTCTAGGGTATGAGAACGATCAAACATGAAAGATCCTAACTAAAAAAAGAGGGCAACTAAAGCCAGCATTTTACCGCTTTAGCGAGCTTTGAGCTGTAAAAACACGAGCCATATGCCGTATTTTATGCAAAAACTCGCTAAAACCACACTAAACCGCGTTTTTTTCACATGATAAATGAAAAAAACTAATTTTTATCTACGAGTAAACGCGGGTTTAAAGTGTAGGTTCCCGTGATCGAGGCTTGGCCCAAAATATGATCTTGGATAGCTTCCAGCACCTGAGCACCTGTAAACTTGCCTTTTAAGGGGACTTCGTCAATGGCTAAGGCATACACCGTAAACGTGTAACGATGCACTAAGGAATCATTCCACGGCGGACACGGCCCATCGTAACCGAAATAATCACCATTCATATCACGATCATGTGCGAACCAGTTAGTGAAATCATTCACCCCCTGACGCGTACCATCTAACGACAAGGGCCCTGCTTTACCACGCGGCGTTACCCCTTGCGCATAAGCCCCCTCGGCAATTTCTGTGGTATTTGCATCAATATCCACAAGCACCCAATGATAAAAATCCACACGGGGCAAGTCGGATGGGACCTCGCGATCCGGCTGATTGACATCGTCTGGCTGAGAGGGAACATCTTTATCCACACACAAAATCACAAACGACTTTGTGCCCTCTGGCACCTCAGACCAAGCCAAATGGGGATTCATATTATCAGCCAATGCGACTCGGTTTTGCGCATCGTATTTACCAAAAGCATAACGCGTTGGTATGGGCTGCTGATCTAAAAAAGAATCACTGCGTAATTTCATCGCTTGCTCCTTGTAGAAAATCAAGCCGTTTTAAGGGTTAATATGCACACGAGCAAAACGGCGTTTACCAACCTGAATCACATAGCTGCCCGCGGCCAGCTCTAAGCTACGATCTTCAATGCGCGTACCATCTACACGTACGCCGCCCTGAGTAATATTACGCTGAGCCTCGCTACCGGAAGAAACCAAGCCAGCTTCGCGCAAGACATGAATAATCCCCATCGGTGCGCCCGCTAGCGTGACTTCGGGCATGTCTTCAGGCAGCGCGCCGTGCTTAAAGCGCGCCTCAAAACGCTGCAAGGCTTCTTCGGCATCCCGTTGACTATGGAAGCGCGCCACAATCTCTTGGGCGAGTGCGACCTTGGTGTCGCGCGGGTTAGCCCCCGCCGCTATGGCCTCTTTAAAGCCTTGAATTTCTGCCATGCTACGGAAAGACAACAATTCAAAATAGGTCCACATCAATGTATCCGAGATGGACATGATTTTGCCGAACATCGAATCTGGGCTTTCGGTAACACCAATATAGTTACCTTTAGATTTGGACATTTTTTCTACGCCATCCAAACCCACAAGCAAGGGCATGGTTAAAATACATTGCTGCTCTTGACCGTATTCTTTTTGTAGCTCACGCCCCACAAGCAAATTAAATTTTTGATCCGTACCACCTAGCTCTAAGTCCGCTTTCAGCTGTACCGAATCGTAACCCTGCAAAAGAGGATAGATAAACTCATGCACCGAAATGGGCGTGTTGGACTTAAAGCGCTTGGTAAAATCATCACGCTCCATCATGCGCGCAACGGTATAACGCGAAGCCAGTTGAATTAACCCGCGCGAACCCAGTTGATCGAGCCAGGTTGAGTTATATAAAACTTGGGTTTTTGACTGATCTAAAATTAAATTGGCCTGATCGCAATAGGTTTGTGCGTTGGCTTTTACCTGCTCGGGGGTTAAAGGCGGACGTGTGGTATTACGGCCGCTGGGGTCCCCAATCGTAGAGGTAAAATCCCCGATCAAAAAGATCACCTGATGCCCCAAGTCTTGGAGCTGGCGCATTTTATTAAGCACCACCGTATGCCCCAAATGGATATCGGGTGCGGTAGGGTCTAAGCCCAATTTAATGCGTAGCGGCTCGCCGGTCGCATGGCTACGTGCCAACTTACGCGCGAACTCCGACTCTACAATGAGCTCATCGCAACCGCGCTTAACTAGCGCCAAATCGGCTTCTACAGCAGGGGTAATGGGTGCGTCTTGTTGTGACATAAATAGACCTGATGAAAACTTTATCGCAAAAGGGGTCGAAAAACTAGTGTAAATAAGCTAGCATAACGCTTGGACTTAAAATCTGCACGCAAAAAGCGTGTTGTCCAGCACTCGTATCAATCATATCAAAGCAATTTTGTGAGCCTTTAGCTCGCAAAACCTGCTTTTACCGTATTTTTTTGGCTAAAGGCTTAGATTGTAACCCTAAATTCACTTGGGTTATGGCTCTACCTCTACATCTCACAAGGTTTTGGTCTCATGCTTAACAAAGGGAATAACGGAACGCCTTCCTCCGCCCCCCAGCACGCCAGCCCCAAAAAAAGTAAATTCATTCAAAAGTCTCTGCTCGTCATTGCCTTTGGGCTCTTTGCGGGCGCCGGTGCAATTGCCGTCGTCCAGCCTCAAAATGAGCCAGTGGTTTATCAGGCCACCCAAGCGCTCGACTTACCCGCAGGAGTAACCCCGCTGGGTTCTCTTTCTACAGAGCCTTTTATTCATGAAACCCGCATTCGTCGCGGTGACACTTTAGCTGGTTTGCTGCAACGCCTCCAGGTCGAGGCTCCCGGCTTACAGGCATTTTTAACCCATGATAAAAATGCCCGCTCTATTTACAAACTTTACCCTGGACGCGCCCTACAGGTTGCTTTAACCCCAGACAATAATTTGCTCTGGCTGCGCTATGTACACACCCCAGCGGACACCGAAAAAGGCGAAGCCGTATCTAAATGGCTAGAAGTTCGGCCCGATGGGCAAGGTAGCTATGTGGCTACTGAACAATCGCTTGCGGTGGAAACACATGTACAAATGGCCGAAGGAGTGATTACTTCTTCACTCTTTGGTGCAACCGATGCTGCTAACATCCCCGATGCCGTAGCGTTACAAATTCCAGAGATTCTCGGCTCCAAAGTTGACTTCATGAAAGACCTGCGTAAAAACGACCGCTTCCGTGTGATCTATGAAACCTATAGTCACCAAGGACAGCGTGTGGGCGCAGGCAAGATTTTAGCACTGGAATTTGAAAACCAAGGCAAAACACACGAAGCGATGTGGTTTGCTCCCGATGGCGAGGGCGGTGGTTATTATGATTTTGCTGGCCAAAGCTCTCAGGGGGCATTTTTGCGTAATGCGTTGAAATTCACTCGCATTAGCTCCACCTTTGGCGGTCGTCGCCACCCTATTCATGGCAACTGGCGCAATCATAATGGGGTAGATTATGCCGCCCCGACGGGCACGCCCATTCACGCTACCGCCGATGGCGTTGTCAAATCAATTGGTAATCAGCGTGGCTACGGCAAAACCATTGAGCTTGAACATCACAGTGGTTACAGCACCTTATACGCTCACCAAAGTCGTTTTGCTCCCAACCTAAAAAAAGGTGACCGTGTCAGTCAAGGCCAGCTCATTGGCTATGTGGGTTCAACCGGTTGGGCGACGGGGCCACATCTTCACTACGAGTTCCGCATCAATAACAAACCGGTCGACCCTTTAGCGGTAGACCTTCCTGTTGCTAAAGTTCTTGATCCCAAACAGCGCGCGGCATTCGACACCGTCGCCGCCCAGTACAAGAACCAGTTTGCGGTACTCAAAGGCCTAAATGAGCCGCTCGTGGCCGCACTAGACGACTAATATGCTGTTTATCGGCATCATGTCTGGTACCAGCACAGATGGCGTGGATGCGGCCTTATGCCGTATCCATGCGTCTGACCAGCTGGAGGTAGTCCATCACTACAGTGAGCCCTTTGATGCAGCGCTACGCGCTGAAATCCTACAACTGAATCAATCAGGGGTTGATGAGCTGCACCGTGCCGCGTTGGTTTCAAACCAGCTCGCTGATTATTATGCACACTGTACTCAACAACTTTTGCTGCACGCCCAAGTGCCCTCCTCTGCAATCACAGCAATTGGCGTGCATGGTCAAACTGTGCGTCACGCCCCACATCTCGGTTACACCATACAACTAAATGCCCCCGCTCGCCTAGCCGAATTAACAAAAATCCACGTTGTGGCAGATTTTCGGTCTAAAGACATTGCCGCAGGCGGTCAAGGCGCCCCTTTAGTGCCTGTTTTTCATCAGGCGGTTTTTAGTGCCCCAACACCACGCGTTATTTTAAATCTGGGGGGGATAGCCAACATTAGTATTTTACGCCCGCAACACGCCCCAACAGGCTTTGATACGGGCCCAGCCAATGCTCTGATGGACGCGTGGATCCAAAAACATCAAGCCTGTCGTTTTGACCAAAATGGGGCGTGGGCGGCCCAAGGCACGCCCGACCCTACCCTACTGCAAACGCTATTGGCCGAGCCTTGGCTGGCCTTACCACCGCCTAAATCCACGGGTCGCGATTTATTTAATCTTGGGTGGTTAGAATCCCATTTACAGGGGACAGCCCTAGCGCCAGTAGACGTACAAGCTACCCTTGCATGTTTTACCGCTACCACCGTAGCGCAAGCCATCCACCAGCATGCTGCGGATGCTACTGAAATTATTCTTTGTGGTGGGGGGGCCTACAACACCCATTTACGACAACAGCTGGTCACACAAATAAAAAAGCCCATCCGTTTAAGTGATGAGCTAGGCATCGGCGCACAGTGCGTCGAAGCAGCGGCCTTTGCGTGGTTAGCCTATGCGTATTGGCAGGATATCCCAGCAGGACAACCCAGCATTACAGGGGCTAACCACCCAAGTATTTTAGGCGCGTGGCATAAGGCCTGATTAAATCGTAAACGATGAACCACAACCACATGTGGTGGTCGCATTGGGGTTACGAATCACGAACTGAGCGCCCTCTAAATCGTCTTTGTAGTCGATCTCGGCACCCACTAGATACTGAAAGCTCATGGGGTCAATTAATAACTGCACCCCATTTTTATCAATGGTGGTGTCATCGTCATTAACGACTTCGTCAAAGGTAAACCCGTACTGAAAACCCGAGCAGCCCCCACCTTGGACAAAAACACGGAGTTTTAAATCAGGGTTACCCTCTTCGGTCAGTAGCTCACGGACTTTATCCACCGCGGCATCCGTAAAGACCAAAGGAGAAGGAGGTGCCTGAAGGTCAACCGTTTCGGTAAGGGTATTCATAAGAGATACTCCTGCAACAAATAAATAGTAAGTTTTATTTTAAGCCTAAATCGTCATTCGCACGAACCGCCTACTTTGATAGGTTGTGTTTGTAGGTCGCACGCAACTGTTTGCCCTGATAAATACGCACTGTCACAGCTTGTATCGCTGTTTCAGTAGGAATAGATAATAAACCCGTGGTGCGTAAAAACCGGTCAAACTGGATCGTTAACGGTTTGGCAGCATCCTGTCCTGCGGGGTATAAAACCATATCTTTTTGCTGCGCCCCATCTGCTACATGGGCGATAAACTCAATATGACCATCAAAACGGTCTAAACCAGCAGGACGCTGTAATAATAATCTATAGTGTAATACATCCGCCTGGGCTTCGATATCTAAAGCCCTAATTTGTACCGTGCCTTTATCCGACACGGGTAGCAAGTGCTCGTAAAAGGCCAACTGCTCTTGAAGCTGAGCCAGCTGCTCCTGTTGTTGCACCAAACGCTGTTCTAGGCTTTGCTGGGTAGCAATATCCAGTGCGTGCTGGGTTTCTAATGAAAGAATATGTTGCTGAGCTTGCTGCCAATCCTGCTGGACTTGCTGTAATTGATCGCGTAATGCACCGCTTTCAGCATCGTCCTTCCAGCCTAGAAGACCCACTCCCGTCGCACCGAGCAGGAGCCCAAAGATAAAGAAAAAAAAAGAAAATGGCTTCACAAGAAAAGTAAAAAAAGAGGCAGACGTCTTACTATTATGACGCCTTGCCCCTGATTTAGTTCCAATCAAATAGCAACAAGACTTAAGGCAAAATTGCCACGTGCTCCAGCCCTGTTTGCTCAGGCAGGTTAAACATCA
>NZ_JASLIX010000064.1:0-5275 GCF_030152715.1 Paenalcaligenes sp. | reverse complement strand
GGCGGTGATGCAGTTAATAACTAGCACGCAAAAAGTGGCTTATATGTTTGCAGGCCATGTGCATCGTCCTGCCGCAGGCGTCTGGCAGGGGGTGCCCTTTGCGACGGTGGCGGGTACCAGTCACCAGCACCATTTTCACTCGACACAAACTGGTGCGGCTGAAACAAGCTTAGAGCCCGCTGGTTATGGTGTGATTCATGCTTTGACTCACACTATAAGCGTACATTTTCAATTAGCGCAATCGTACCCGCGTTTTATTTATGAGGGTCCGCCACTACGGCTTAGGGATTAGGCGTTTTTTTTAGCGATGAGCTGCACAACTGCGGATAGACCATGGTGACCATCTCCCTCATAAATTTCTCGTTCGACTTCTTCAAGCAGGAGAAAATCCAAACCTTGTAAATCTTGTTTTAAGCTAGAAGCTTGATATAACAGGTCTAAGCTTTTGGGGCCGCCTGTACCGTACTGTAGTTGCTTAGGCACGTAGGCCTCTAAAAGATATACCCCATTTGCTTTGAGAGCCTGAGCTACGCCTTGATGTACACGGGTTCGTAATGCAGGGGGGAGATGGCAAAAAATGCTAATAATAGCGTCCCATTGTTGTGGTTCGAAGACATAGTCATTTAAATCCACGCACAGGGTGTTCACAGTTACACCACGCTCTGTGGCCAAACGCTGAACCTTATCTAAACCGGATTGCGCTGCATCAAGCGCGGTGACCTCAAAGCCTTGCTCGGCTAAAAATACGGCATTACGGCCTTCGCCCTCGCCAATGGAAAGCACGCGACCACCTTTAGGTAAAACATGGGCCTGCGCTTTTAAAAAGTCATTAGGCTGTGTGCCATAGAAGTAGCTATCTTGAAGAAAGCGCTGATGCCAGAAGTTATCTGTTTGTTTAGTCATAATGAAATGAGTCAGTAAAAATTAAATATAAATGAGAAGCATTCATCATTTATATTAGACGAAAATGGATTTATGATGAAAAATAATGTAGAGCTTAATTAAGGAGTAGATGATGAATGGGGATAAAGCAAAAGCGCTTGCTCATGTATTACAACAGCTGCGTGCGCGTTGGGGGTGGTTTGTCGGGCTTGGTGTGGTGTTATTACTACTGGGTGGGCTCGCCATGATCTATGTGATTGCGGCTACTTTGGCCAGTGTTGTTTTCATTGCGATGTTAATGATTATTGGTGGGGCAGCGCAATTAGTGCATGCATGGGGGTTAAAACCTTGGCAAGCATTTGCTTGGTGGAGCGTAGTGGGGGTGCTCTATGTATTGGCTGGGGTGTTCGCTTTAGCTAACCCTGTGGCGGGGGCGGCGGTCTTAACTCTCTTGCTAGGTGGCGCGTTAATAGCGATGGGAGCATTGCGTTTATGGATTTGGTATCAGAATCGTGCGCAACAAGGGTGGCGGTGGTTAGCCCTGAGTGGGGTTTTGAGTCTGTTGACGGGGTTGTTAATAGCCATGGGATGGCCGGAAAACAGTCTGGTGATCTTGGGGGTTTTGCTTGCTATTGATTTGATATTTCAAGGCTGGGGCATGTTGGCTCTTGGGTTGGTGCTAAAGCGTTCTCATCAAAGTCATCAGCCCTAATTGTTGGGATGGTATCGATATAAAAAAAGCCGCGTATAACAACGCGGCTTTTTCATTATGAGAAACGTCGACTAGATAAACGTTTTAAAAGACGAGTAGCGCCAGAGTGGACCGCCGTAGCAAGTGGGGCAAAAGCAGATTGTTGTAGATGACGGTCAAAAGTAGGTTGTTGGGCACGGGAATGAACGTGTGCTTCTTGAGGCAAAATGTGTTTAAACATAAAGAACTCCTGTAATTATTAATTATTTGGGTTAAAGATATAGTATATCATACTATTGGGGTTTTTCCTAGTTGTTCTTACTTTGCGGTTATGGTTATGCGAATTGAAAGAAATTGAAAAGAAAAAATACGAATAAGCTTTGGAGCGAACAAAAAAATTAAAATAAGGTACTATGGAATAAAGCAAGATCATAAATATCTTGGCTTTTGTGTGATTTTATTAATGAATAAGGATGTCTTATGCAAATACAAATAAATACAGATAATCACATTCAAAATACAGAAAGCTTGCGCGAGCGTATCGAAGCGATAGCAACCCAAGAGCTGAAGCACCAGCGTCAACACTTAACGCGTGTGGAATATCACTTATCGGATGTGAATAGTGGTAAAGCCGGAGCAGAAGACAAACGTTGTCTTGTGGAGGCGCGGCCAGCAGGGATGCAGCCAGTCAGTGCGGAGCATCGTGCAGATAATATCGTTCTAGCGATTACAGAGGCCACACGCCAGTTAAATCGAGTGCTTACTTCGGCGATAGGAAAAGCACAAAACAAATAAGATCTGCTTGCTTGATTGTGCTTACCCATCCTTTACCTACATTAGGAGGCATTATGCAGCAGCTCAATATACAAAATTTGCAGTCTTTGCTTCAAAAGCAAGAGGGGCCTTGTTTATCGTTGTATCAAGCCACTCATCGGAGCCACCCCGAGAACGCGCAAGACCCGATACGCTACAAAAACTTAGTCAAGCAGTTGGAGCAGTCTTTAGACTCCACATACCCCGCTAAGGAATATCAGTCTTTGCTTAAGCCTTTTTATGACTTAGCAGAAAATCTGGATTTTTGGCAGCATACGCTAGATGGTATAGCGGTTTTGGCGAATGCCGATCGTTTTGAGGTCTTTCATTTGCAGCGGGCTACGCCAGATTTTGCCGTGGTATCGGATTCATGGCATATCAAGCCCTTATTGCGACAAACCCAAACCCAAGATCGCTTTCAAGTATTGTGTTTAACACGTTCTGCGATCAAAGTATTTGAGGGTAATCGGGATGCGTTGGACTTTGTGGTGTTTGATCACGATTTCCCGGATACCGTGGATAAAGCGCTTGGTACAGAGTTAACGGAGCCTTACCAAAAAGTTGCAAATTATGGCCTAGGGCCGGCGGCTCGACCAGGAATGGCCATGCATCATGGCCATGGGGGCAAAAATGATGCCTTAGAAGTGGATGTGGAGCGCTTTTTCCGAGTGGTGGATAAAGCTGTTCACGAGCATGTGAGTAAGCACAGTCAGCTTCCATTGGTCTTGGTGACGCTCGCAGAGTATCAAGGGGTGTTTCGTAAGCTGTCTAATAATCCCTACTTGCTAGAGCAGGGCGTGTCGATTGATCCGTCAGCCTTGACTGTAGATCAATTACGTCAAAAAGTTTGGGGGATTGTTGAGCCGATAGCAGCTAAACGCGTACAGGATACAGTAGCTACATTTAATCAGCAGCATGGAACTGGCTTGGCTAATGGGGATTTGCAGCGTACTTTAGCTGCCATTCTGGATGGGCGAGTGGAAACCTTACTCATCGATGCGGATAAACGGCTCGCTGGGCGTATCCATCGTGATTCGCGTCAGGTTGAGCTGTTAAGCGATTTTACGGCTCCTGATGCCGAGGATATATTGGATGATTTAGCGGAAATGGTACTACGCCGCAGTGGTCAGGTTATGGTGATCCCTACCCGTTATATGCCGACAGACTCTGGCGTGGCTTCTATTTATCGTTTTTAATAGCTCAGGCATTCGCTTATAGCGTCTTGTAGAGGTTTAATTTATTACTGTATAAGCCGATAATGCGTTATCGGCTTATTTTTTGGAGCAAGCATGGACGCCTTATTATCTTTTAGTGGTTTGTTAGTGGTGTTGGCAATAGCGGTAATCGCTGGTGGAGTCAAAGTAGTGCCTCAAGGACAGCAATGGACGGTGGAGCGTTTTGGGCGCTATACGCGTACCTTAGAGCCGGGCTTAAGTTTAATTGTGCCTTTTATGGATCGAGTTGGCCATAAGTTATCCATGATGGAGTCCGTCTTAGATGTTCCTTCTCAAACCGTAATTAGTCGGGATAATGCAGCAGTAACAGCTGATGGGGTGGTGTTTTTTCGTATTATTGATGCGCCTAAGGCGGCTTATCAAGTGGATAATCTTACGCATGCGGTGATTAATTTGACCACGACTAATTTACGCTCGGTGTTGGGGTCGATGGAGCTCGATCATATGCTTTCTAATCGCGAGGAAATCAATGAGCGATTATTAGCAGCAGTGGATGCCGCTACGGCACCATGGGGGATTAAAATTACTCGTATTGAAATACGAGATTTAAATATGTCGCCCGAGCTACAGGAAGCCATGAATTTACAAATGACGGCAGAACGCCATCGTCGTGCAGTGGTCACCAAAGCCAATGGCGATAAAGAGGCGGAGATTTTACAAGCCGAAGGAATGCGACAGGCTGCTGTTTTGCGCGCCGAGGGGGAAAAGCAGGCAGCGATACTGATCGCAGAAGCTCGCGAACGCGAAGCGCAGGCGGAAGCCCGTGCTACACGTGATGTGTCGGCTGCGATTCAAGAGGGCGATGTGCAAGCTATTCAGTATTTTCTTGGTGTGAAATATGTAGAGGCACTTCAAAAAATTGGCACATCGGACAACAGTAAGTTGGTGCTTATGCCTATCGAGGCAGCGGGTGTTACCGGTGCTGTGGCTGGGGTTTCAGAGCTATTAAAACAAGTGAAGTCATCATGATTCATGCGCTTTTTGATTCGCCATGGTATTGGTGGAGTGCGGCGTTATTGTTGCTGTTACTTGAGATTGTCCTGCCAGGGGCTTTTTTAATGTGGATAGGCTTGGGCACCGTGGTAGTGGGGATTTTCTTGTGGCTATTCCCTACAGCGCCGGTCATTTTGCAGCTTTTCGTGTTGGCCGTTAGCATTGTAGGGGCGGTGTTAGTGGGTATTCGTTGGTCAAACACAGAAAAATCCTCATCCCGTTCTAAGTTAAATCAGGGGTTAGATCAGTTGGTGGGGCAAGAGGCCATTGTAAGTCAGAATTTTGCGGAAGGACGGGGGCGTGTACGTGTGGAGGATTCCTTTTATGCGGCTTATGCGCAAGCGCCCCTGGAGGTAGGACAGCGGGTTTTGATTACTGGAGTTAACGCCAATGGCCTGCAAGTACAGGCTTGTCTAAAAGGAGATCAATATGAAAACAAACGTGCGCCCATTTAACAACCTCACACCACAATTGGCGGAAAACGTGTGGGTGGATCCCACAGCAGTGATTATTGGCGATGTACAGATTGGCGAGGATTCTTCAGTCTGGCCTTATGCTGTCATACGTGGTGATATGCATCGGATTCGCATTGGTAAACGTTGTAGTATTCAGGATGGTAGCGTCTTGCATATCACCCATGCTGGGCCGTTTAACCCCGAGG
>NZ_JASLIX010000046.1:0-4216 GCF_030152715.1 Paenalcaligenes sp. | reverse complement strand
AGAGTTTTTTTGTCTAGGTAAATTTGAATACGGCCGCTGCTGTCTTGAAGCGTAGCAAAACTGGCTTTACCCATGACGCGCTTAAGCATCATACGGCCGGCGATAGAGGCAGTATGCTGAAGCGCAGCAAGCGTTTCTTTGTCTTTATCATCGTATTGTTGATGAAGTTGGGCGGCGCTATGCTCGGGCTGATAATCGTTTGGGTAGGCGTTACCGTGCTCGCGTAAGGCATTGAGTTTGGCACGTCGTTCAGCAATTAAGTGGTTTTCGTCAACATGCGTTGACTCAGTCGTAGAAGTCATGAGTTACACAATTAAAAATAGTGGCGAATGTCATCAATGGTTTTATGACCAAAGGAGGCATCCGCGAGATAACGGGCAATATGCTCAGCGGTGAAAGAGGCTGAAGCAAGCTGTTGGTTCTGATGTAATTGAATGAAGCGGGCACGATTAGGAAAATGGCTTTCCTCGCTTTGACGAATAGTGGCTTGCATATCTGTATCCACCACGCCAGGAGCGAGGGCCACGCATTTAACCTGAGGGTGTTCCATGGCGAGGGTCTGCGAGTAGTAATCAACAGCGGCCTTGGTGGCGCCGTATACCCCCCAGCCAGGAACAGGTCCACGGCCAGCACCAGAGGAAATGTTAAGTATACGACGATCTGCCGTAGATGGGCTATGTGCCAAAAAGGTGGCGCTCAAGCTCATCAAGCTGCCAATGTTAAGCTGTAGAGCATGAGCAATAGCATGGGGGTCAAGCAGCTGGTGTGATTGCGCCATAGGGTTAACGGTACCGGCATTATTGATTAACCAGTAGGCATGGCTATTAGTAAACCGCGAGAGGGCTTCTTGAAGGTGTTGACTAGCGGCATGAGCCCCATTAGGAAGCGCTAAGTCCGCCACAATCGCCTGATAGGAGGTTTTTTGCTGAGCGCACCATGCCGCAAGCTCAGGGTTGTTATGGCGGGCGATACTGATTAAATGGGTGCGATCGTCGGCGAGCTGTTTAGCTAGTGCTAGACCTAGACCACGAGACGCTCCGCTAATAATAATCACGCGCTGCATATTAGACTCCTTGTTTTAGACTGGCTTCAATAAAGGGGTCAAGGTCACCGTCTAGCACCCGTTGCGTGTTTGATATTTCTACATTTGTCCGCAAGTCTTTAATCCGGCTTTGGTCTAAGACATAGGAGCGGATTTGGTGGCCCCAGCCCACGTCGCTTTTGGCATCCTCTAGCTTTTGCTGTTCGGCCATGCGTTGACGCATCTCTTGCTCGTAAAGGCGTGACTTTAGCATTTGCATGGCTTCTGCTCGGTTACGATGCTGAGAGCGGTCGTTTTGACACTGCACCACAATACCGGAGGGCATGTGGGTAATACGTACCGCTGAGTCGGTTTTGTTGACGTGCTGCCCCCCAGCACCACTGGCACGGTAGGTGTCGATGCGTAGGTCGGCTGGGTTAATTTCGATTTCAAAGGAATCGTCAATTTCAGGGTAAACAAATACGCTGCAAAATGAGGTGTGTCGTCCATTAGAGGAGTCAAAAGGACTTTTACGTACTAAGCGGTGTACCCCGGTCTCTGTACGTAATAACCCATACGCGTATTCACCACTGATTTTCAATGTGGCAGATTTGATGCCAGCGACCTCGCCGTCGGATTGCTCTAAGATTTCGACCTTGAAATCTTTATGCTCGGCATAGCGCGTGTATTGGCGTAGTAACATAGAGGCCCAGTCTTGAGCCTCTGTTCCCCCTGCACCCGCTTGGATATCCATAAAACAGTTGAGGTTATCAGCGGGGTTGGAGAACATACGGCGGAACTCAAATTCCTCGATGCGCTGACCAACAGTTTGGCAATCTTGCTCGATAGCAATCAGGGTAGCTTCGTCCTCATCCATAGCGGCGAGCTCAAAAAGCTCTTTAGCATCGGTAAGGGCTTGTTGAATTTCATCCAAGCCATGGACAACGGTTTCTAGGCTTTTCTTTTCGCGTCCAAGTTCTTGCGCCCGTTCGTGATCATCCCAAATATTTGGGTTTTCGAATTCGGCATTGACGACATATAAGCGGTGGGCTTTGTCGTCGTAGTCAAAGATACCTCCGTAATTCGGTCGCGCGCTCTAAGTAGTCGTCGAGTTGCGCTTCGAGTTGATTAAGGCGTTCTGATTCCATCTGTTTTTCCTGAAAAGTTCAAGTCATTGAAGATGGGATCTATTTTAACAGAAACCAGCCTTAAGCCCCGCAAGCTTGAGGTATAGATTTAACGCATGTTGGCGGGCATTAACGACGACGGCGAGTGGTGGCGCCAGCAGGTTGGTTGCGCTTAGGTAGGTGACGGAAAGTAATACGACCCTTGGTTAGGTCATAGGGGGACATTTCTAAAGTGACTTCATCGCCAGCAAGAATGCGGATGTGGTGCTTACGCATTTTGCCGCCCGTGTAAGCAATAACAGGGTGTCCATTTTCGAGTACAACTCGGAAACGAGAGTCAGGTAAAACTTCGGTAACTGAACCGTGCATTTCAATCAATTCTTCTTTTGACATAATGTGTCCTTTTTAGTTCAACGGGCCAATAGATTGACGAGGTCAAACGGGTGTTAACCACAAATGCGTCTGGCCGCAAAGTTATATTTAAAAATAAGAGGGTGGAGCAAGAGCCCCTTGCGCACAAGGCAAAGAAATGACAAAGACGTAGGCCTTAGCCTAGTAAGATTAAGCATTTGCACTATTCAGCTTAGCAAAATAAATGTTTTTTGTCAATGACTTAGATTTTTGGTCGGGGGGTGAGCCTAGGTTTTCATTTTGGTTTTCTATATAATTTTTATTTTGTCTTTTAATACGCAAATAAACGAAAGGAAGTCACATGAATGCTAGGCTCACGCCGACGGCCGTATTGCTGTTGGTCATCCCCACTTTTTTATGGGCGGGTAATGCGGTAGTAGGGCGAGTCATTAGCGAAATGGTGCCCCCAATTACGCTGAACTTTATTCGTTGGTTTATTGCTTTTTTTATTTTGGCGGCATTTGGTGGGCAAATATTGCGTCGGGGAAGCGCGCTCTGGCGCCATTGGCGGCATTATGCCATGCTCGGGTTACTGGGTATTGGTATGTATAACGCTTTGCAATACATGGCGCTACATAGTTCAAGTCCCATTAACGTTACGCTGGTAAATGCCAGCATGCCTATTTGGATGTTATTGGTTGGGCGCTTGTTTTTTCATGCGACGATTACGGCTCGACAAATCAGTGGTGCTGTGCTGTCCTTATTGGGGGTAGCCATTATTTTAAGTCGTGGTGATTTGAATGAGCTATTGCAGTTTCGTTTTGTTATTGGTGATATCTACATGGTGATAGCCACCATTGCGTGGGCATTTTATAGCTGGCTGCTTAGTCAGGATAAGCATGAGCCAGAAATTAAGCAAAATTGGTCAACACTGCTTTTAGCGCAAGTCACTTTTGGTTTGATGTGGTCCGGGGCTTTTGCAGCGGGGGAATGGGCTCTGACAGATTGGCACATAGACTGGAGCTGGGGGTTGGTGTTAGCAATGTTGTATGTGGCCATTGGACCTGCGATTATAGCTTTTCGCTGTTGGGGGCTAGGGGTGCAGCGAGTAGGGCCTGCGACAGCCGGCTTTTTTGCTAATCTTATGCCCTTGTTTGCCGCTATTTTATCTATGATCTTTTTGGATCAAGCACCTGAGGTTTATCATGGTGTTGCCTTTTTACTGATTGTAGGTGGTATTCTCTACGCCTCTCGGCAGTCAGAAGCATAGTTGCTAGCTCTACACCCCAGCGTCGCCGGGGTGGTCAGAGAGGACTAACTATTTTGCGCGTGATCCACCATGAGCTGGACTTGGCTGTTGCCATTCCAGTGGTTGACTTCTAGTCGATATGCCATGTGAATGCGTTCACCCATGAGCTCGGCGTGGTTAAACCAAATTGCATCAAAAATCACTCCATCACGCTCAACGCGTAATTTAAGATGTTTGTCTTTAAGAACACGTTGAAACACCACATTAAATTCGTCGACAAAGACAGGAGGGGGAAAACCGGCCCCCCAAACTTCGTGACTGAGTTGTTGAGCGGTGGGAACATCCATATGTTGTAAAGCTAACGAGCCGTCATGCTCAATAATGGGGTCAAAGGAGGTTTTGCCGCTGAATTCAATGACAGCTTGTTCAAAGGCTGGAATGAAGTCCGCAAGGCGGTTTGCATGAATG
>NZ_JASLIX010000013.1:0-3874 GCF_030152715.1 Paenalcaligenes sp. | reverse complement strand
CAGCTTCAAGCGGCATGAAACGGCCCTGCGCAAAGCGCAGCAGGCCATGAGCCGCAAAACCAAATTCAGCAACAACTGGAAGAAGGCGAAAGCCCGCGTCCAGCGCATTCACTCCCGTATCGGCAACGCCCGCCGCGACTTTCTGCACAAGACTTCGACCGCGATCAGCCAAAACCACGCGATGGTGTGTATCGAGGATTTGCAGGTACGGAACATGTCCAGGTCAGCGGCAGGTACTACCGAACAACCGGGACGAAACGTTCGGGCCAAGTCCGGCCTGAACAAGTCCATCCTCGATCAAGGCTGGTTCGAGTTCCGCCGCCAACTGGATTACAAGCTGGCGTGGAACGGCGGCTGGCTGGTTGCAGTGCCGCCACAGAACACGAGCCGCACCTGCCCGTGCTGCGGCCATGTGTCTGCCGACAACCGGCAGACGCAAGCCCGATTTGCGTGTGTGGAATGTGGTTTCGAGGAAAACGCCGATGTGGTCGGCGCGATCAATGTGCTAAGGGCGGGACACGCCCGGTTCGCCTGTGAAGTGAGCGGTGCGGTAATGCCGCCAGCAGCAGGAACCCACCGAAGCGACTCAGGGGCGGCTCAATGCCGCCCCTGAGCGCCGTAGGAATCTCCGGCCTTCAGGCCGGGGAGGATGTCAAAGCGTTGCGCACGCTTTGATTCAGCTCATGGGGGCGCAGCTAAGTGAACCGTTTCTTGCGGATACTCCCAAGCCGCAAACTGTGCGTGAAATTCAACTTGTAAAAATTCAGCACTATATTCAACAGAACCTGCATCGTTCCGATTTAAACGTAGATAAGCTGTGTCTGGTTTTTAGGTGCTCGCGGCGTTATTTGTATAACTTATTTGCTCTACAGGACTTAGCTCCAGCAGACTATATACAGCGTCAGCGTTTAATAAGCAGTTGTGAGCGGTTGGCTGATCCAAACTATCAGCGGCCGATTGCGGAGCTTGCCTACCAGCATGGGTTTAAAGATGCCACCGCCTTTAGTCATGCTTTTCGGCGTCGTTATGGGGTGTCGCCGACGGTATGGCGTCAGCAGCAGCTCTCTCAGGCTGTGATGTAACGCGTAGTGCCAAGCTAATAAAACGATGAAAAGCACGGGCTTGCGGCTTATTGAATACCGCCGGTTGCCAGGTCATGACATAGGGCCACTCTAAATCTAAAAAACGCGCTCCCACAGGCATGCAAAGTTGTTGTTGTGCCAACAGAGGCTGCACATAGGCGTATTGGGCCAACATGATGCCATGCCCAGCCTGAGTCGCGGCAAGTGCTTGGTGCGATAAACTAAACGTAAGCCGAGGGGGAGGAGGGGTAATTGGTTCTGCTTGAGCATAGTGAGCAAACCAGTTTTCCCAAGAGGGTGGGGAGCTAAAACGCGGTTGCCAATCCACCGCAATAAGAGGGTGTTGACACAAATCCGTCAGCTGATGGATGGGGTGATTAGCGATCAGGCTAGGGTGACACACCGGCACGACCCGATCTGTAAAAAGCGTTAGATAATGTAGGTTCTGAGGGATAGTTTGCGCATAAGTAAACCGAAAATCCACCCGCTCATTGGCGTAATCAGGCTCGTGATGTGATCCATGCAAGTGCAAACGCACCACTGGCTCTTGGGCTTGTTGCCAAGCGTGGAGTCGCGGTAATAGCCAGTCATTTAAAAAAGAAGGCAGCGCACTAATGTGTAAGCTGCGTTCTTGTTCATCAAGCAATAGTTGTGTTTGCGCTTCGCGTAGCTGCTCAAACGCTTCTGTACAACGCTGATGAAAATCCACCCCAGCGGCAGTAAGGCGCAAACGTCGGCCCTCTTTAAAAAATAACGCCGCACTCAGGTGTTTTTCTAGTAGTTGGAGCTGTTGGCTCACCGCACCGGTGCTAATTCCTAAGCGGCGTGCCGCGTCTTGAATACTTTCACTATGGCCGACCGTTTCAAAAATTTGCAACGCACGTAGTGGGGGCAACGTCTGCATACTCACCACCTATTGTTTAGAAAAACTAAAATAAAAAGCAAAATTTATTAGATATTATTGTTTTATCATCCGGTTATCTACTCTTATTTATGCTTCCATTACTATGTTCTTAGAAAATGCTTGGTATGTTGCCGCCTTATCGACCGATGTGAGCCGTCGTCCTTTCGCGGTAAAAATGTTGAATCAGTCGTTGGTATTGTTCCGTAAACAAGATGGCACGGTGGTGGCCTTAGAAGACTCCTGTCCCCACCGTCGTCTTCCGTTATCCATGGGACGCGTACAGGGTGATACCATTGAGTGTGGCTATCACGGCTTACGTTTTGATTGCTCGGGAGCCTGTGTGGGCGCTCCCACCGCAACAGATATTCCCCCCACCGCTGTCGTGCGCCAATACCCGGCTGTAGAAAAATATGGGGTCATTTGGGTGTGGATGGGTGATGCCCAACAAGCCAATGCAGACGATATTATCCAAATTAAAGAATGGGATGATCCCAACTGGGGTGTTAATCGGGGCGATGCCATGGAGGTAGCTTGTAATTATCTCTATATTACGGATAACCTTCTTGACCCTTCACACGTAACGTGGGTTCACCAAAGCTCATTTGGTAGCCATGATTTGGTAGGAGTGCCGCTGGAAGTCACCGAGGCCGACAACGGAGTAACAGTTTGGCGCTGGTTGCGTGATATTGAAGTGTCTCCGTTTTACAAAAAATTTGTGAAATTTGAAGGTAACTGTGACCGTAAACAGCAGTATGAAATGCGCTACCCCGCCCATGCCGTAATTCGTGCTATTTTTACGCCAGCCGGCACCGGTAGTGACGAGGGGGATTTTCATCCTGATGTGTTCTTGATGGACTCGTATAACTTTTTGACGCCTATTGATGAAAAGAACACGCGTTATTTTTGGTTCCAGCTACGTAACTTTAGTCCAAATGACGAGGAGGTCTCGCGTATTTTTAACGAAGACGTGCGCGCAGCGTTTCACGAAGACAAGGTGGTGCTCGAAGCGGTACAGCAGGGTATGGATGCCAAAGGCGCTCGTTTGAGCTTGCCTTCGGATAAAGGCGCCTTGTTATTCCGTCGACGTATGAGTGAAAAAATACGAGCAGAAAAAGCCTAGCTATTCACGCTTTTGGTTTAATACTGTAATCTAGTGTGTATAACTTTATTAATTGATGTATTAACCGTTTTTTAAGCAGGGTCATCGTCACATCATGGATTCTCACACCCCTTATACGTTTTCTAATCGGGCTAATCAGCTCACCAGCTCCGCTATTCGAGAGATCCTAAAGGTCACCACTCGACCTGAAATCATTTCTTTTGCGGGTGGTCTGCCCTCAGCTGACGGTTTCCCTATTACTGAACTACGCCAAGCCTTTGATACGGTACTGGCTACTGATGGTCGTGCTGCGTTGCAGTATGGTCCTACCGAGGGTTATACCCCGTTGCGCGAGTGGGTGGCACAGGACCTGAGCACCGAAGACGTCAACATCGATGTGAACGAGGTATTGATTGTCTCTGGTTCACAGCAAGCATTAGATATGCTTGGCAAGCTATTTATCGATGTGGGTAGTAAAGTTCTAGTGGAATCGCCCACTTATTTGGGCGCGTTGCAATCCTTTTCTGTTTTCGAACCAGAATACGTGGCAATGGACACGGACGATGGCGGTTTAATCCCCGCCGAGGTCTCTACAGCCAAAGCGGCTGGTGCCCGCTTTTTGTACGCTCTGCCTAACTTTCAAAATCCCACTGGGCGCACTATGAGCGAGGCACGGCGTCAGGAACTCGTCGAGCGTTGTGCCGCTGCTGGTATCCCTATTATCGAAGACGATCCTTACGGAGAGCTGCGCTACAAGGGCACACCTCAGCCGAGCTTGCTCCATCTGGG
>NZ_JASLIX010000071.1:0-6023 GCF_030152715.1 Paenalcaligenes sp. | reverse complement strand
AGCACGGAAAGAAAAGACTGTATGATGGCACTATTAACCATGTCTTGGTGAAAAGCAAAGAAATACCGCTCTTGCTCTAGGGAAATAAACTCAAGACCACAACGCCTGGCTGCCGTCTCAATACCAAACCCCACATCAGCCATACCACTGGCCACATGCGCCGCCACCGCCATATGCGTAAACTCTGTTGCCCCATAATTTAATACTAGATCAGCATCCACACCGGCATCTTCCAATAACCAACGCATTAAATAGCGTGTTCCCGAGCCGGGCTGTCTATTTACCACACGCACCTCTGGGCGAACCAAGTCCGCCATTCCTTGAATCTGTAGAGGGTTATGCGGCTGCACGAATAAACCGACGCGGCGACAGGCCAACAAAACAAATAAAAGAGGCTCAGAATGTAAATAATCTTGGTACAGTCGCAGCATTGCATCTTGGTATTTTCCCGTCGGCAATTGAAATCCAGCCACATCGCATTCTTTTTTCTTTAATAAGGCTAGGGCTTCCCCCCCTGTGCGATACTGTAATGCCATCCTAAAACCCGAGGGATGATCAGTTTGCCAACGCATCAAACCCTCTACAGCAAAGCCATGGCTCGCATGCAAGCGTAAAATATGCCGTTGTTGTGCATACAACTCTTGGAGCTGTGCATTAAATTGCTGCGCAACCCCCTGCACATGGGGGTGCAATAGTTGCTCGTGGCGGCGATACAAGACCACGATCTGCTGAGCCAACTCCGTTAATACCGACCCCTGCCCCCGCACCGTTTGCACCAGTGTCGTTTTTAAATGTTTTTCCCCATCACGAATCATACCCCATGCATGACGATAAGAAAGCCGGCAGATTTTCGCCGCTGCCGCTAAATTTCCGACTTTTTCAATCGCCATTAAAATCTGTACTAACTGCCCCATATCATAGGGCGGCTCTGTCGCTAACTGCCAACGTACACTTAAATCCAGATCCGGTATCATGCTCTCCCTCTAATATGTTTTAAAAAACATATTTTTTGCTAAGTTCTTGCAAGCAAGTGCTTATTGATAAGTATCGATTTACTTTGTAAATTAAGTATATACCGTTAATAACAATATGTATTTAATATCATATAGGAGACAGCCTTTTTGGGCTTATATCACACCTATGACCACACCTAGCGCACAAAATAACAGCACACCTGCTCACGCCTTAGCCACGGCGCTGGCAGAACATGCTCACAAAGAGGGCTCTCTTTTGCCCATTTTGCATAGCATTCAAGATCAACTGGGCTACATTCCCAACGAAATCATTCTTCCGCTCAGTCAGGCTATTCATCGTTCTCGAGCGGAAATTCATGGCGTAATTAGCTTTTATGCCCATTTTCGTACACAGCCCCCGGCCGCTCTACATCTGGCTCTCTGCCGCGCCGAAGCCTGTCAAGCTCGCGGGGCCAATGCGCTGATTGCTCATGCCCAAGAGCGCCTTGGCTGCGATTTTCACCAGCGATCTCAAACACATGATGTCCATCTTGAGCCAGCTTATTGCTTAGGGCTTTGCGCCCAAGGGCCTGCTGCGATGCTCAATGAGCAGCCGGTAGCCCACGTCACCCCTCACCATATTGATGAATGGCTCAACCAAGTAGGAGAATCCGCATGACAACCACGCTTTATATTCCCATGGATACGGCTGCCGTGGCCGCTGGCGTGGAGCACCTGATTCCTGCCATTCAAGCTAAAGCCGCCCAATACCAACAACCTATTCATATTGTGCGCAACGGCACACGTGGAATGCTATGGCTAGAGCCACTTATCGAGGTCCAAACGCCGCAAGGACGTGTTGCCTATGGCCCCGTACAATGCGCTGACCTAGACAGCCTTTTCGAAGCAGGTTGGCTTCAGGGCGCCGACCACCCACTCTGCCATGGTCTGACGGAAAATATCCCTTACCTCAAAAACCAAGAACGTTTGACTTTTGCCCGTGTCGGCATTACTCAGCCGCTTTGTCTTGACGACTATCAAGCGCATGGTGGTTGGGAGGGTCTTCAACAAGCTCTTCGCTATCGCCCACAACAAATAGTCGATATCGTAACGGAATCAGGGCTACGCGGGCGAGGTGGCGCCGCTTTCCCTACGGGGATCAAATGGAATACAGTGCTCCATGCCCAAGCTGAGCAAAAATACATTGTATGTAATGCCGACGAAGGTGACTCAGGTACATTTTCGGATCGTATCCTAATGGAAGGCGATCCGTACACCTTAATCGAGGGCATGATTATCGCCGGCTTAGCCGTAAACGCGACCCGTGGCTATATTTACGTACGCTCCGAATACCCTATTGCTATTCGTGTTCTTGAAGAGGCAATACAGCGAGCTTACACCGCGGGCTATTTAGGCAAAGCTATTTTAGGCAGTGATAAAAATTTTGATCTAGAGGTACGTAAAGGAGCAGGGGCTTATATTTGCGGCGAAGAAACCTCTTTATTAGAAAGCCTAGAGGGTAAACGCGGCGAAATCCGCTTTAAACCGCCACTCCCCGCTCTCGAAGGTTTTATGGGCCAACCCACTGTCGTCAATAATGTGATTTCTCTAGGATCCGTACCTATTATTTTAGCTAAAGGCGCAGAATTTTATAAAAATTTTGGCATGGGTCGGTCACGCGGCACCTTAGCATTTCAACTCACCGGCAACTTAAAATACGGCGGCTTAGTTGAAAAAGCCTTTGGGGTTACGCTCAATGAATTACTGTACGACTTTGGTGGTGGTAGCGCCTCGGGGCGACCTTTACGTGCGGTACAAGTTGGTGGTCCCCTAGGTGCTTATCTGCCCCAAAAAGACTGGGACACCCCTATCGACTACGAAGCTTACTCGGCCATGACGGCAATGGTTGGTCATGGTGGCATTGTTGCTTTTGACGATACCGTGGACATGGGGCATATGGCTCAGTACGCTATGGAGTTTTGTGCCATCGAATCCTGTGGCAAATGCACCCCTTGTCGTATTGGCTCCACGCGTGGTGTAGAAACCATCGCAAAAATTCGCCGTCAAGAACAACCTGAACAAAATGTGCAGTTGCTTCACGACCTTTGTGACACTATGTTAGCAGGCTCACTATGTGCTTTAGGTGGGATGGCACCCTATCCAGTGTTATCTGCGCTCGAGCACTTTGCTGAAGACTTTGGTCTCCAACCGGCTACGACAGCCAACCATTAACGAGGACTCACCATGCTAGAAACTGTTGTAATCCGCGATCGAGACTTAGGCACCCCAGCCTCCACCTATACAGAAACCGTTACGCTTACCATTGACGGACATTCGGTTACTGCACCGGTTGGCACATCCTTATTACGGGCAGCGGCCATGGCCGGTATCCAAATACCCAAGCTCTGTGCTACAGATAGCCTGGAGCCCTTTGGTTCATGCCGTCTCTGCTTAGTTGAAATTGAAGGGCGACGCGGTACCCCTGCTTCCTGTACAACACTGGTTGAGGAAGGGCTTGTCGTCACTACAGAAAACGCCAAGCTAAACCAGCTGCGTAAAAATGTGATGGAGCTGTATATTTCCGATCACCCTTTAGACTGCTTAACCTGTGCAGCAAACGGAAACTGCGAGCTCCAGTCTACGGCCGGTCAGGTTGGTTTACGCGAGGTTCGCTATGGTTTTGATGGCGCCAACCATCGAGATGCTTGCGCCGATATCACAAACCCGTATTTTACTTTTGACCCTAAGCTATGCATTGTATGCAATCGCTGCGTGCGCGCCTGTGAAGAAACCCAAGGCACTTTTGCCTTAACCATTGATGGCCGCGGCTTTGAAGCGCGAGTCAGTGCTGGGCAAAACCAAAGCTTTATGGAAAGTGACTGCGTGTCCTGCGGAGCCTGTGTGGCGGCCTGCCCTACGGCCTCGTTAATGGAAAACACCGTCATCGAACAAGGCCAACCCGATCATGCTGTCATTACGACCTGCGCTTACTGTGGTGTTGGTTGTGGACTAAAAGCCGAAATGAAAGGGGATGAGGTCGTCCGCATGACTCCCTGGAAAGACGGCAAAGCCAACCGGGGCCACGCCTGCGTTAAAGGACGCTTTGCTTGGGGCTATGCCACACACCAAGACCGTATTACCACGCCGATGATTCGTCGTAGTATTCATGACCCATGGCAACCTGTTTCATGGGAAGAAGCCTTAACCTACGCCGCCAGTGAAATCCGTCGTATCCAATCCCAATACGGTACCCATTCCGTGGGGGGGATCACCTCGTCCCGCTGCACTAACGAGGAAACCTATTTAGTTCAAAAACTGATTCGCGCGGCGTTTGGAACAAATAACGTAGATACCTGCGCCCGTGTTTGTCATTCCCCCACCGGTTATGGTTTAAAACAAACCCTAGGGGAGTCTGCTGGAACGCAAACCTTTGACTCCGTCATGCATAGCGATGTCATCATGGTGATTGGTGCCAACCCCAGCGATGCGCACCCTGTCTTTGCCTCGCGCATGAAGCGTCGTCTACGCCAGGGCGCGAAACTGATCGTTATTGACCCCCGTGCAACGGATCTGGTGTCTTCCCCCCATATTCGCGCCGACTATCATTTAGCCCTACGCCCTGGTACGAACACCGCATTGCTCTCGGCTTTAGCCCATGTGATAGTCACCGAAGGTTTAGTTGACGAGGACTATATTCAATCCCGCTGTGAGGCTGATAGCTTTGATGCCTGGAAAGCCTTTGCTATGCGCCCAGAAAATTCCCCCGAACATATGGCAGAAGTCACGGGCGTACCTGCTGAGCAAATCCGTGGCGCAGCACGCCTATATGCCACAGGCGGTCGCGCCGCAATTTATTATGGCTTAGGGGTAACAGAACATAGCCAAGGCTCTACAACGGTGATGGCGATTGCTAACCTAGCCATGGCTACTGGCAACATCGGTGCCGAGGGCGTTGGCGTTAACCCTTTACGTGGCCAAAATAACGTTCAAGGTTCATGCGACATGGGTTCTTTCCCCCATGAACTACCAGGTTACCGTCATATCTCCGATGAGCAAACGCGTCAACAGTTTGAGCAAGAGTGGGGGGTACGCTTATGGCCCGAGCCCGGCTTACGTATTCCCAATATGTTCGATGCGGCGATCAGTGGCTCTTTTAAAGCCCTATATTGCCAAGGCGAGGACATTGTACAATCCGATCCTAATACCCAGCACGTGACCGCCGCCTTATCCGCGATGGAGTGCATCATTGTTCAAGACCTGTTTCTTAACGAAACAGCCAAATATGCACATGTATTCTTACCCGGCTCCTCTTTCTTAGAAAAAGACGGCACGTTTACGAATGCCGAACGTCGTATTTCGCGGGTACGTAAGGTCATGGAACCCAAAAGCGGGATGGCTGACTGGGAAATCACCTGCGCCTTATCGAACGCACTCGGCTACCCCATGCATTACAACCATCCTAGTGAAATCATGGATGAAATCGCCCGCCTTACCCCTACATTTACTGGTGTCAGCTATGAGCGTATTGAAGCACTAGGTGGTAGTGTGCAATGGCCATGCAACGAACAAGCCCCGGAAGGCACTCCGATTATGCACGTGGACCATTTCGTACGCGGCAAAGGCCGCTTTATGGTCACCCAATATGTGCCCACCTCGGAGCGTAGCAACCGTAAATATCCTTTGCTCCTGACCACCGGACGCATTCTGTCTCAGTATAATGTAGGGGCACAAACACGACGCACTGCCAATACACATTGGCATGCAGAGGATATCCTCGAGATCCATCCACACGATGCTGAAGATCGCGGCTTAAAAACCGGCGACTTTGTCACGATCACCAGCCGTACTGGGGAAACCGTATTGCGCGCAGAGGTCAGCACACGTATTCAGCCTGGTGTGGTCTATACCACTTTCCACTTCCCTGAATCCGGTGCTAACGTGGTCACCACCGATAACTCGGACTGGGCCACAAACTGTCCTGAATACAAAGTGACCGCTGTACAAGTCCAAAAAGTCTTACAGCCAAATTCCAACTGGCAAAGCCAATGGTCTGATTTCCATCAACAGCAA
>NZ_JASLIX010000048.1:0-50041 GCF_030152715.1 Paenalcaligenes sp. | reverse complement strand
CGTTCAGGGCGGGGAAGGATAGCGCGGACGGCGCAGCCGTCCTATAATGGCATTGCTGCCGACAACCAAGGCAGCCTACGGCAGGGCATGCCGGAAGTAACGCCTGTGGAGATACGAGCAGCGGTTGCGCACTCGGCCCAGGAACCCACCGAAGCGACTCAGGAGTGGCTCAATGCCGCCCCTGAGCGCCGTAGGAATCTTCGGCCTTCAGGCCGGGGAGGATGTCAATAGCTTCTACACAGAGCAGTTGGATGAGGTCAGCGGCAGCGATAGCTCGGCTTAGGGGAGCACCCTGACCCGCCCAGTAAGCGGCAAAATCGGTATTGTTGTGCTGCAGGGCAGCAGCGTGCAGTGCTTTGCCGGCGCTATAAGCAATGGGGTAATCAGGCACAAAATCTGCAAAGGTGGCAATTTCAGTATGCATACGGTTTTTTAGACCACGAGCAGGGCGCCCTGAAATAACCGAGGTAACGTCTGTGTTTAGGCTGTGCGCACTGAGTAGCTGTGCGCGATAATGGGAGTCAGCCGCTGACTCGGGGCAGCTGATAAAAGCAGTGCCCAGTTGTACGGCGTGAGCACCGAGCTTTAAAACGGCGGCAATTTGTTGTCCCGTCATCAAGCCCCCAGCAGCGATAATAGGTAGCTCGATATGGCGCGTTAATAAGCTTATTAATGGTAATAGGCCCAGTTGTAAATCCTCGTTGGGGTCAAAGACGCCGCGATGCCCACCCGCTTCGAAGCCCTGCGCAATGATGCCGTCTACCCCACTATGGGCTAAGACTAAGGCCTCAGAGAGTTGCGTGGCACAACCCCACACCACGATGCCAGCGCGTTGGAGCTGTTGGATGACATGGGGTTCAGGGATCCCAAAATGAAAGCTCACAATAGCAGGACGTTCCTCGCATAACATGGCGATGAGCTCGGGGTTGTGTTGAGCAGTAATATAAGGGATAGAGAGGCTTGAGGGGGGAGCTACCCCGAACTCGGCGAAATAGGGTTCAAGGATTTCTAACCATTTTTGCTCTGCGGCTGGAAAGGGCGCTACGGGTTGATGACAGAAAAAATTGACATTAAAAGGACGAGCAGTGAGCGCTTTAAGGGCGTGAATCTGTTGGCGCGCCTGCTCGATGGAGAGATGGCCTAAGCCCAGTGAGCCTATACCGCCAGCATTACAGACGGCTGCTGCTAAGGCAGGTGTGCTGACACCGGCCATTGGCGCTTGAATTAAAGGGATTGGTAATTCAAAAAAATCACACCATGTTGCCACGTTTCGCTCCTTATGCAGTAAAAAGCCCCAAATTAACTTGGGGCGATGGGTTATTCAGCAAGCGTGTCGGTTGGCCAGTCTCGGATGTAGGCTTTAAGCATATTGTTTTCAAACTGCTGTGCCTCGACTAAGGCTTTGGCTAAGTCATAAAAAGAAATCACCCCTAGCAAAACAGGACCATCCATGACGGGGAGATAGCGAGCATGTTTGGCTAACATAAGGCGCTGGACCTCTTCAGCGCTGGTGTTTGGGGTGACGCTGATGGGGGCATCATCCATAATGCTGCGGATGGTGAATTCATGGCCGGCAACACCTTGTTGGTGTAGATGGCGAATAATTTCGCGAAAGGTCAGCATGCCGACGAGCTCACCGTGCTCCATAATGACAAGAGAGCCGACGTCTTGGGCGCTCATGGTTTCAATAGCCTTAGTGAGTGGGGTGTCAGGCGTAGCGGTATAAAGAATATCCCCTTTTACACGTAAAATTTCACTGACTTTGAGCATAGTTAACTCCTTGGTGTTGTGTGGGCAACAGCATGTTTTTTTGTATTTGTTGACTCAATTGATGAAATAAGTCGGGTTTTTCAAATAACGTTGAAAGAGTGATTGACGGGTTAGCTAAGGTAGCGTCAATCAGTTTCACCATACATGTGGATGCAGGTGTATCGGCTTGATGACGATCAAGGAGAAAGGCATCCACTAAAGGCGCCAAGGGGGTGATGGCTGGATCACAGGCTAAAACCCATTTCTCATCTTCGTTTTCCATGGTGTTTACTACAAAGCCCATTTTTTTTAGGGACTTAAGCAAAGAGGATAGACTTGCTGGGTCACGCTTTAAGTAGTTGCTGATCTCATCGACATTCATGCCGTTAGGCAAAGGCGTGCGCTGTTGCCAAAGCAGCTGCAAAAGAGAAAGCGCATTGACAAAGCTTGCACCAGCATGTTTTGTGCTTACCCAGTTTCGTCGGCGTAAGTTTGGCATAATCGCAACGAGGCTAGCCCCAAGCAGGACTACCATCCACGATAAGTACATCCACATTAAAAAAATAGGTAATGTAGCAAAAGCACCATAAATCAAAGTATACGTGGGAAATTGAGTTAAATAAAAGGCAAAACCTTGTTTTAGTACTTCTAGTGCAAAGGTGGTGGCGATACCACCGGTGATAGCGTCACGCCACAGGACTTTACGGTTAGGCACATACACAAAAAGCGCACTAAAGGCGAGTGCGGTTAGGGCAAGAGGAATAGCGGAGAGGGCAAATGAGGCCAATACAGATAAATTGCCAATATAACCAAGGGACTCTCTAGCCAAAACGGTACTTGCCCAGATGCTTGCTCCGGCCACAATAGGTCCTAAGGAAATAATTGCCCAGTACACAAGAATCCGTTGCGCCAAAGGGCGTTGTTCAGAAACGAGCCAGATCGCATTGAAGGTTTCATCAATGGTCGATATCAGCATAATGGATGTGACAATTAAAAATAAACTCCCGACTGCGGTTAAACTGGACGCTTTGGCCGCAAATTGATTCAGGTAGTCCATGACATTTTCTGATACGGCCTCGGGCATCAGATTCGAAGTTAAAAAACCTTGTAATGCTTCGCGAAAATCATCAAACAAAGGAAAAGCCGTAAATAGCGCCAAAATAACGGCCAGTAACGGCACGATAGCTAAAATCGTGGTAAAGGTAAGGCTGGATGCTACCTGAGTAAGATTACGTTGCAGTAAGCGCTTTAAAATAAAAGCAGCACTGTCTTTAGCATTGTCCCACCACGATGTTTGTGTTGGTGCTGTGGTATCGACGCGGGGCGCTGGTGTAGGCATATGTCTAAACTCCAGACAAAAATGGATGCGATTAAACCGTTAAGTTAAATCATCATAACAATATGAAACCTCAATTAAACCCTATTTTGTATCGAGTTGCTGCCGTTGCTCTCGTTGGCTTAATCATTCTTTGCCTTGTTTGGGAGCTTTTTGTGGCGCCAGTGCGCCCGGGTGGATCTTACTTAGTATTAAAAGTGATTCCTTTATTGTTTCCTTTGCGTGGGGTGTTAAAAGGAAATATTTACACCTTGCAGTGGTCTTCTATGCTGGTGTTGCTTTATTTTATGGAAGGGGTGACGCGAGCATGGTCGGATCCAAATCCCATGTCCGTCATGATGGCAGGCATAGAAATTATTTTGTCTTTTGTTTTTTATCTTTGTGCGTTGTTTTATTTATGGCCTGCAAAAAAAGCGGCAAAACAGCGTAAAAAAGTCACTCATCAACAGGATGCATAATGGGATTATTTGACGGACTGCGAACGCAGAACCATTTTGCGAGCTTAGGCTCTGCTTTTTATACACGGTTAGCGCCGCAAGGACTAACGAACCCTAAGTTATTGCATGTGAACCCAGCGGTTGCTAAAAAGCTAGGCTTGCAGACGGATCAGATCCAGTCTGAAACATTTTTACGCATTATGTCAGGCAATGAGCCATTGCCTGGCGGAGATACCTTAGCGGCGGTCTACAGTGGCCACCAGTTTGGACATTGGGCGGGGCAGTTAGGTGATGGGCGCGCGCATTTGTTGGGGGCGATTCAAACCGAGCACGAGGTGTTAGAACTACAGCTAAAAGGCTCTGGATTAACCCCTTATTCTCGGATGGGTGATGGGCGTGCGGTATTGCGCTCTTCATTGCGGGAATATTTAGCTAGCCATGCCATGCAGAATTTAGGGATACCCACCACAGAAGCATTGGCGATTGTCATGTCAGAGGATCCGGTATACAGGGAAACTAAGGAGACCGCGGCCATTGTGTGTAGAGTGGCCCCCAGCTTTGTTCGTTTTGGTTCTTTTGAGCATTGGTTTAATCACCCTAAGCAGCTACGTCAATTATTGCATTATGTAGTGGATTATTTTTATCCTGAGTGCGGTACGCCGGGCTTGACGCCAGATGCAGAGTTGGCTTTGGCTCTATTACGTGAAATTGTACGGCGTAGCGCACAAATGGTTGCGCATTGGCAAACGGTGGGGTTTTGTCATGGGGTTATGAATACGGACAATATGTCGGTATTAGGGTTGACCATGGATTATGGGCCTTATGCTTTTATGGATGCCTTTGCCATTGACTATATTTGCAATACAACTGATAGCGGTGGGCGTTATGCTTGGTATAAACAACCCAGCATTGTGCATTGGAATTTAGCACGCTTAGCAAGCTGCTTTTTGGATTTGTGTACAGAGTCTCAATTGCAAGAAGTACTGGGGCACTTTGAAAGCGATTATGTGGCGCAGTATACGCATAATATGCAGCAAAAGTTGGGGTGGGATCAGTGGCAAGCGCAGGATCATCATTTAACCAATGATTGGTGGCAGTTGTTACACGACCATCAGGCTGATTTTAGTTTAAGTTTTAGGGCATTAAGCTTGGTTTTTGAACAGCCCGACTCATGGTTGGCTTTATTTGGACACAGCGAAGCCGCGCAACAGTGGTTAGCGCGTTATCAGCAACGCTCAGCGCTTAATCAGCACAGCCCGCAGCAGCGCCAAGAACAAATGGATCAGCACAACCCACTATATGTATTGCGCAATCATTTGGCGCAACAGGTGATTCAAGCGGTGCAACAAGGGGATACTGAGCCCCTAGCGCGTTTGTTTTTTGTATTAGAAAATCCTTATGATTGGCATGAAGGCTACGATGATTTGGCATTGCCGCCCACTCCGGATCAAAGCGTGCCCGCGCTAAGCTGCTCTTCATAGTGTGAGATTGGCATTATTTGGTTATGATTAGCAGCAATCATAAAACCTTTATTTGGGATAAAACGTTGTTATGGCAGCCAATACTTTAGGTAAATTATTCCGTGTTACTAACTATGGTGAATCACACGGACCAGCCATTGGTGCTGTGATTGATGGTTGTCCACCAGGATTGGCGCTTAGCGAAGCCGATATTCAGGTGGAGCTAGATCGTCGTCGTCCGGGTACATCGCGTCATGTCACCCAGCGCCAAGAGCCAGATCAAGTGGAAATTCTGTCAGGTGTGTATCAGGGTAAAACCACAGGAACGCCTATTAGCCTATTGATTCGTAATACCGATGCTCGCAGTAAGGATTATGGCAATATCGTGGATACGTTTAGGCCAGGGCATGCAGATTATGCATATTGGCGCAAATATGGTATCCGTGATCCACGAGGGGGTGGGCGATCCTCAGCGCGCTTAACGGCGCCAACAGTGGCTGCCGGTGCGATTGCTAAAAAATGGTTAGCGGAAAAATATGGGGTAAAAATTCGTGGGTATATGAGCCAGCTTGGCCCGATTGTGATTCCCTTTCAATCGTGGGAGCATGTTTCTAACAATCCCTTTTATGCTCCGAATGCGGATGTGGTACCTGAACTCGAAGCCTATATGGATGCTTTGCGCAAAGAGGGCGACTCGATTGGAGCACGGATCGAGGTGGTGGCCGAGAACGTTCCCGCTGGTTTGGGCGAACCTATTTATGCACGTATGGATGCCGAGATTGCCTATGCGATGATGGGGCTTAATGCGGTCAAGGGGGTGGAAATCGGTGCGGGGTTTGAGTCGGTTTCGCAGCGAGGCTCTGAACATGGTGATGCGATTACACCAACCGGCTTTGAATCGAATCATGCTGGGGGGATTTTGGGCGGCATCACCACTGGTCAACATATCGAAGTGTCTTTAGCCATTAAACCGACTTCCAGTATTCGCATCAAGCGCCCCTCCATTAATACAGAGGGCGAGCCGGTCGAGGTGCAGACCCTAGGCCGTCATGACCCGTGCGTAGGGATTCGTGCAACTCCCATTGCAGAAAGTTTATTAGCGATTGTGATTATGGATCAGTTGCTGCGCCAGCGTGCACAGTGTGCCGATCATTGGTTAATACCAGGAGAAGACTAATGCGAACCTTACTTAAAAAAGCAAAATGGATGGTAGCGCTAGGCACAACCAGCTTATTGGTCGCCTGCACGGCGATGGATACAACAAGCTCTGGCATGGTGGGTATTGAGCGTAAACAGTATATGTCGAGCCTAGTCTCGGAAGCTGATCTGAATCAAACCGCCGCGCAGCAATATAACCAAATGATCAGCCAAGCACGAGCGCAATCAGCTCTTGATGTGAACCAGGCACAAACCCAGCGTGTACGTACCATTGCTCAGCGTTTAATCCAACAGGTGGGGGTGTTTAGACCCGATGCACAACAATGGAACTGGGAAATCCATGTGATTAATAGCGACGAAGTAAATGCGTGGTGTATGCCTGGTGGGAAGATGGCGGTTTATTCTGGCTTGATCAACAAAACCAAAGCCACCGATGATGAGCTGGCTGCGGTAATTGGACATGAAATGGCCCATGCCTTGCGTGAGCATGCTCGTGAGCAGATGTCTCAGCAAATGGCAACCAATATTGGGCTGTCCGTATTATCGGCGGTGACCGGAAGTTCGCTGGTAGGAGACCTAGGCAGCACATTAACGGATGTAATGTTTAACTTACCTAACAGTCGCACTCACGAAACCGAGGCTGATCGTTTAGGGGTGGAGCTGGCAGCTCGTGCCGGTTATGACCCGAGAGCTGCGGTAACACTATGGCAAAAAATGCAAGCCCTAAGCGGTAATGGTACGCCCGAGTTTTTGTCTACCCACCCATCACCGGCATCGCGGATTAATGATTTACAGGTAGCTGCTGAGCGCGTTATGCCGATTTACCAGCAGAATAAACGTTAAGTCCACTTAGCGACTCATACAAAAAAGCTGTGTTCTTTAGACACAGCTTTTTTTATCCTATTATTTTTTATACTAGGATATGTATTGGTCTTGTACCGGTGTAAAACCTTGGCATAATAAAATCATCTTGAAAACTTTTTATGGGCGAGACTCAGATGGCAAAAACCTTATACGACAAGTTATTTGATTCGCATGTGGTGCATCGCGAAGACGATGGAACCTGTTTGCTTTATATTGATCGTCAGCTTTTACACGAAGTGACGAGTCCACAGGCATTCGAGGGTCTGGAGCTTGCTGGGCGCAAGCCATGGCGTATTAGCGCTAACTTGGCCGTGGCAGATCATAACGTGCCTACTACATCCCGTGCCGAGGGTATCGAAGATCCAATTTCTAAATTGCAAGTAGATACTTTGGTGAAAAATTGCGAAAAACATGGCATTACTCTGTTCGATATGAACGATCGCCGTCAAGGGATTGTGCATATTATTGGACCAGAGCAGGGCGCCACCTTGCCTGGCATGACAGTGGTTTGTGGGGACTCCCATACCAGCACGCACGGAGCAGTGGGGGCCTTGGCCTTTGGTATAGGGACCTCTGAGGTCGAGCATGTTTTAGCTACCCAAACCCTATACATGAAAAAAAGCAAAAGCATGCTGATTAAGGTAAATGGTAAGCTGCCTTTTGGGTGTACGGCCAAAGACTTGATTTTGTATGTTATTGGACAGATTGGTACAGCTGGCGGCACGGGGTATGCGATTGAGTTTGCAGGCTCAGCCATTAGTGATTTAAGCATGGAAGGACGCATGACGGTCTGTAATATGGCGATCGAGGCCGGCGCGCGTTCTGGTTTGGTTGCTGTGGATCAAAAAACCATCGATTATTTCCGTGGCCGTCCTTATGCGCCAACAGGGGTGTTGTGGGATCAGGCCGTGCAGTATTGGCAAACGTTGCACTCTGACGAGGGAGCGCAGTTCGATAAAGTCATTGAGCTGAATGCCGCCGACATTGCACCGCAGGTCACATGGGGTACATCCCCTGAAATGGTGATTGATATCACTCAAGCGGTACCAGACCCAGATAAAGAAAAAGATAGCGTAAAACGGGATGGCATGATTCGCGCCTTAGAGTACATGGGCTTGAATCCCATGCAGCCTATTACGGATGTTCGCATTGATAAAGTCTTTATCGGCTCCTGTACGAATGCGCGCATCGAGGACTTGCGTGATGCCGCAAAGGTGGCTCGGGGGCGTAAAGTGGCTTCGAATGTTAAGCAAGCCATGATTGTGCCGGGCTCTGGCTTAGTTAAATTACAAGCAGAACAAGAGGGCTTAGATAAAATCTTTATTGAGGCCGGTTTTGAGTGGCGAGAGCCGGGTTGCTCGATGTGTTTAGCTATGAATGCAGACCGTCTTGAGCCTGGTGAGCGCTGTGCGGCTACATCTAATCGTAACTTTGAAGGGCGTCAAGGGATGGGCGGGCGTACCCACTTAGTCAGCCCAGCCATGGCCGCGGCAGCAGCGATCGCGGGTCATTTTGTGGATGTTCGTAACTACAACTAATTCAAGGAACCAAAATGCAAGCATTTACTACCCATAAAGGACTGGTGGCTCCCTTAGATCGCGAAAACGTCGATACGGATTTAATTATTCCTAAGCAGTTTTTAAAATCCATTAAGCGTACAGGCTTTGGGCCAAACTTATTTGATGAGCTCCGCTATTTGGATCATGGCGAACCCGGGATGGACAATGATAAACGTCCTAAAAACCCAGATTTTGTGTTAAATCAAGACCGCTATCAGGGTGCGTCAATATTATTAGCACGTAAAAACTTTGGTTGTGGATCCAGTCGAGAACATGCGCCTTGGGCGTTGTTGCAATATGGTTTTCGTGCCATTATTGCCCCCTCTTTTGCGGATATTTTCTTTAACAATAGCTTTAAAAACGGCTTGTTGCCTATCGTGCTCTCCGAGTCACAGGTAGCCCGTCTTTTTGACGAGGTAAAAGCGTTCCCTGGCTATGAGCTAACGGTGGATTTAGCGCGTCAGGTTGTAGTAACCCCCGCTGGCGAGGAGCTGTCTTTTGCTATTGATGCTTCACGTAAAAACTCATTATTAAACGGTTTAGACGAAATTGGTCAGACTCTACAAAAAGCCGATTTGATCAAACAGTTTGAAGCCGAGCGGCTAGCACGTCACCCATGGTTAGTGGCGGATGCTTTAGCGTAAATGTTGCTTAGATAGATAAAAGGATTTTTCATGACACAAATTGCAGTATTAGCTGGAGACGGCATTGGGCAGGAAATCACGACTCAAGCCGCTCGTGTGCTTCAGGCTGTTGCTCCTGATTTAACATTGGTCGAAGCTCCAGTAGGTGGGGCAGCATATGATCTTCACGGTCATCCTTTACCCCAAGAAACTTTAGACCTAGCACAGCAGTCCGCCGCCATTTTATTTGGTGCCGTAGGGGATTGGAAGTACGATAATTTGCCTCGCGAGTTACGCCCAGAACAAGCGATTTTAGGTTTACGCAAAGCCATGGGCTTGTTTGCTAACTTCCGCCCAGCTATTTTATATCCCCAGCTTGCTCAAGCATCGAGCCTCAAACCTGAAATTGTTTCTGGCTTGGATATCTTAATTATTCGCGAATTAACTGGGGATATCTATTTTGGTCAGCCACGTGGGGTACGTGTAGTCGAAGAGGGGCCTTTTGCAGGGGATAAACAGGGCTTTGATACGATGCTTTACGCGGAAACAGAAATCCGTCGTATTGCAAAAGTAGCGTTTGAAGCGGCGCAAAAGCGTAATAAAAAACTATGTAGCGTAGATAAAGCCAACGTACTAGAAACCTCACAGTTGTGGCGTGACATCATGATAGAGGTCGCAAAGGACTATCCTGATGTAGAATTAAGCCATATGTATGTGGATAATGCCGCTATGCAGCTGGTACGCGCGCCTAAAGCGTTTGATGTGATTGTGACAGGAAATATCTTTGGTGATATTTTGTCTGACGAGGCAGCGATGTTGACAGGCTCGATTGGTATGCTTCCTTCGGCCTCGCTCAATGCTTCAAATCAGGGGCTTTACGAGCCAAGTCATGGTTCAGCCCCTGATATTGCAGGGCAAAATAAAGCCAATCCTTTGGCAACCATCCTATCGGCAGCGATGTTATTGCGTTACTCTTTAGGACGTGAAGCTCAAGCATTGCAAGTAGAGCAGGCTGTCGCTACGGTCCTTGAACAAGGATTACGTACCGCTGATATTTATAGCGAGGGCACGCAGTTGGTCGGCACCTCAGAAATGGGTGATGCTGTTCTTAACGCACTTAGTTAAAACGCCATTTTTATTTATTTAGGTGATTTTTCATGAAAAAAGCAGTAGGTTTGGTCGGTTGGCGCGGTATGGTGGGCTCTGTGCTCATGCAGCGTATGCGCGATGAAAACGATTTTGCTCTTTTTGAGCCCGTTTTCTTTTCAACAAGTAACGCAGGCGGTGCCGCTCCCAGCTGGGCTGATGGCGCGGGTCCTCTACAGGATGCCTACGATATTGATGCCTTGAAAAAATTACCGATTATTCTTACTGCTCAGGGCGGGGATTACACGTCGGCGGTTTACAAAAAACTACGCGATGCTGGCTGGGATGGCCTATGGATTGATGCGGCGAGTACATTACGCATGGATGATGACTCTATCATTGTGTTGGATCCAATTAACCGCGATGTAATCGATCAAGGCTTAAAAAACGGTATTAAACAGTTTATTGGTGGGAACTGTACCGTTAGCTGTATGTTGATGGGATTAGGGGGGCTCTTTAAAAACAACCTCGTAGAGTGGATGACCTCCATGACTTATCAAGCGGCCTCCGGTGGTGGGGCACAACATATGCGCGAGCTTTTGACACAGTTTGGTGAGATCAATGCCGCCGTAAAGCCATTATTGGATGATCCTGCTAGTGCTATTTTAGAAATTGATCGACAGGTCTTGGCAAAACAAAAAGCGGATGACTTGGATCATCAGCACTTTGGTGTACCGCTTGGTGGAAACCTTATCCCCTGGATTGATTCTGACTTAGGCAATGGTATGTCACGCGAAGAGTGGAAAGGTGGGGTGGAAACCAATAAGGTTCTTGGTCATACTGCAGAAAACTATGTTCCCATCGATGGTTTATGTGTACGTATTGGGGCGATGCGCTCACATAGCCAAGCCTTAACCATTAAGCTACGTCAAGACCTACCTTTGGATGAGATCAACGATATCATTACTCAGGGCTCTCAATGGGCTAAAGTCATTCCAAACGAGCGTGAGCGTACCATGCATGAGCTAACGCCTGTAGCGGTGACAGGTACCTTGGATATCCCTGTGGGTCGTATGCGTAAGTTGGCTATGGGTGGTGACTACCTCAGCGCCTTTACCGTAGGTGATCAGTTATTGTGGGGGGCCGCCGAGCCACTACGTCGTATGTTACGTATTGCTCTAGGAGAGCTCTAAGTCATGCGCAGACACTGTCGCCGTAGATCGGCGCTATTTTTGCTCAGTGCTGGTGCAGCGGCAGTGTTCGCTGCACTGAGCGCTCAGGCGGCTGTGTTGGGGCATAGTCGGGTTACTTCTTTACCCGATCAGCCCTTACGCATTGTGGTTCAGCTTAAGGATTTAAGTACGGCTGAACTACAACGTGTTTCTGTGCAAATCGCACCATCTTCGGCTTGGCAAGAGGCAGGGCTAACGCCACCCGTGGCCTTGGATTCGCTCAGTGCACACTTAATTCCTGCTGTGCAGCCGAATGCCATGCAGATCGTGCTGCAGTCCCCACATGCCGTCGCTCAACAGGTGCTAGATGTACTGATAGATGTGAAAACGCCGGTTTCTACGCAGCGCCATCAAGTCAGTGTTTTAGCTAGCCAAGTCCCTACGCCGATGACGGTAGCGGCGGCAGCTCCGCTTACCTCAGCTATAGCCACTGCACCTCAGGTGGCAGCAAGCATGTCTAGTTCAGAAACCTCGACGCTAACAGTGCGTCAAGGGCAAACACTTTATCGTATTGCTCGCCAATGGCGACAAGAGGGGTATAGCGATCAGCAAATGATGGCCGCTCTTTTTCAGGCCAACCCCAACGCTTTTAGTCACGGCAATATAAATTTATTACGCGCAGGGGCTCGCTTACAAAAACCTGATGCGGCCACTTTAGCTGCCATGACTCCAGAACAAGCGAAGCAGTTATATCAACGTCATTTACAGTGGTTTGATGAATATCGCCAGCGATTAGCTACGGGACAAAGCCTTGTGCCGATGCCCGAGACAGAAACAACCAGCACAAAAACACCGATAACGTTGGATACAGCAACTGATCGCCTTCAGTTAAGTCGAGCCGATACGGATTCGATACAAGCGGACCAAGCAGTGGCTGTGGCACAAGAAATCACGCATACGGCACAACGTTTGGCACAGTTGGAAAACACCTCAGCCGAGCGCGCTGATACTGTCAAAGAAAGCAATGGCTCCCTCAAGGACACAAGCCCCTCTTTAGACTCGTCTGCTATACAATCATCAGAATCAAAAAATACGACGTTAGCCCCGGCTGTGGATGCCTTGGAACCCACGGCAGCAGTTGCGTCTCCATTGGCAGCATCCAGTCGTGGTACGAGTGCAGATACGGATCCTACTTCTAGCACTGAAGCGGTCGCTTCCCGTTCTTGGTTTGGCTGGTGGGCAGGCTTTTTGGTTTTAGCAGTGATCCTTGTAGCATGGGTATTGCGACGTAATCCGGTATCACCGGACGAGGTTGAGCTGAGGGAAATAAAAGAGTGAAACAACGCATCGCTTTAGGTTTGTGCTATGACGGCACAAACTGGCAGGGCTGGCAAACTCAGCCTTCAGGGCGCACGATTCAAGATCAATTGGAAAAAGCGCTGGCCCAGTTTTTGGCCGAACCGGTACAAACGCTTTGTGCAGGGCGCACAGATGCAGGGGTGCACGCGCTTAATCAAGTAGTGCATTTGGATACCGGCGCACAACGGTCGGCTGAATCTTGGATTCGTGGCTTAAACACCTTATTGCCATCGAGCATTTCAGTACAATGGGCACAGTCGGTTGACACCTCATTTCATGCCCGGTTTTCGGCGCAGCGACGACGATATATTTATTTATTGCGCAACGCTCGGGTACGCTCTCCATTGTTGCAAGGTAAAGTAGGCTGGGTTTTCCAGCCTTTATCTTTGGATGCGATGCGTAAAGCCGCTGCATTATTATTAGGAGAGCATGACTTTAGTGCTTTTCGAGCAGCAGAGTGTCAGGCAGCGAGTCCAGTGCGCGAGCTAACCCAATTAACCATTCATCAAGATCACGAATTATTTGTGTTTGAGTTCGAGGCTAACGCGTTTTTGCATCATATGATTCGTAATTTGATGGGGGCATTAGTGTATGTGGGGATGGGGCGTCAAGCACCAGAGTGGGTCACCGAATTATTGCAACACAAAGATCGTCGCCTAGCGGCACCGACTTTTGCTGCTGATGGGTTGTATTTAACAGGGGTGGATTATCCTGCCGAGTATGGTTTGCCCACCACGAGCAGTATGCAGCTATGCCAACGTTTTTTAGGGATTCAGTGGGGTAAATCATAACTGTGGTTTTCCCTAGCCTTTTGGATTTTTTCTTAGTTGTGGTTCGGCGATCGTATAAAATTGTGGGGTTCACTTTTTGCAATTTTATGCACCCGCTTTTTGTAGTATGAAATTATGTCATTTTTACTTAAATTCTCATCGCTTATAGACCGTTTAAATCAAACGGTAGGGCGGGCTGTGGCATGGCTAACACTGCTTGTTGTGGTCGTTAGTGCAACCAATGCTATTATCCGCAAAATTTTTAGTGTTAGCTCGAATGCTTGGCTAGAGTTACAGTGGTATTTATTTGGTGCCATTTTCTTATTGGCGGCGGGATATACGTTTTTGCGTAATGAACACGTGCGCGTAGATGTGGTGGCGCAGCGCTTTACACGTAAAACGCAAATTTATATCGAAATCATCGGTGTGGTTTTCTTTTTACTGCCGGCGTGCCTTTTGGTTTTTTGGTTATCAATTCCTTATTTTTATAAATCGTATGTGCTCTTAGAGCAGTCTTCGAATACCGGTGGGCTGATTCGCTGGCCGGTTAAATTACTGATACCTGTTGGTTTTGGTTTATTGATTTTATCTGGGGTGTCGCATTTGATTAAATGCATAGGGTTTTTACAAGGGCGTTGTCCGGATCCATTAGCACAAGCGGAAGCCATGCAAAAAGCCGAGGTGAATGCGGCGGATGTCATTCGTCAGCATGCAGAGGAAAAACTCGAGCAGCAGCGTCAACACATTGAAAAAGGTGCCGTATGATGGAGTTTATTATTGCTAACTTGGCACCCATAATGTTCATTAACCTCATCGCTTTTTTGCTTTTGGGGTTTCCGGTTGCATTTACTTTGGCAGCGACAGGGATTCTTTATGGTTTGGTTGCGATTGAGTTCAATTTGATGCAACCGGCCTTGTTTCAGGCATTACCGCAGCGTATTTTTGGCATTATTTCAAACGACACCCTGCTAGCGGTTCCTTTTTTCACCCTGATGGGTTTGGTTTTAGAGCGATCAGGTATGGCCGAAGACCTGCTTGATACCATTGGGCAGCTGTTTGGGCCAGTACGCGGCGGGTTAGCAATAGCCGTTGTTTTTGTGGGGGCCATGCTTGCTGCAACGACAGGGGTGATTTCGGCGTCGGTCATTTCGATGGGGTTAATTTCGCTACCGATTATGCTGCGTTATGGCTATGACCGTCGCTTAGCGACGGGGGTCATCGCGGCGTCAGGAACCTTATCGCAGATCATTCCCCCTTCTATTGTCTTGATTATTTTAGCGGATCAGCTTGGGCGTTCGATTGGTGATATGTACCGGGGTGCAATGCTGCCAGGCTTATTGCTGACGCTAACTTATATTTTATATATTGTGGTGTTGGCGATTCTTCGCCCCAAAAGCGCGCCAGCTTTGCCGCCCGAAGCACGTATTTATGTAGAGCCTGACGGCAGTCGTGGCTTGCGTTCGTTATTTGTGTTAACGGTTATTGCTGCTGTCGTATCCTTTTTTGGTACCGAGTACTACTTTGCCACCCATGAAAATGCACCCATTGATGAGCTGGTGGTCATTGCGTTGCTGATTTGGGGCATGGTCGCTTTATTGATTGCTTTAGTCAATAAAACCTTTAAGCTCGGTTTGCTTTCGCAGATTGCTGAGCGCGTCACCTTTGTGATGATTCCGCCTTTGTTTTTAATTTTCCTTGTGTTGGGCACAATTTTTATTGGCGTGGCTACGCCCACAGAGGGGGGAGCGATGGGGGCGGTCGGGGCGATCATCATGGCTGTATCCAGAGGGCGTTTATCCTTTAAGTTATTAGCCCAAGCCATGGGAACCACCACGCGCTTATCATGTTTTGTGGTGTTCATTCTTGTGGGCTCCACCATATTTAGCTTAAGCTTCCGTGGTATTAATGGCGACTTATGGGTAGAGAGTTTACTTATAGACTTGCCAGGTGGAGAAATGGGCTTTTTGATTGCTGTGAGCCTATTAACCTTTTTCTTGGCTTTCTTCTTGGATTTTTTCGAGCTGGCCTTTATTATTGTGCCGTTACTGGGCCCAGTCGCGGATAAAATGGGCATTGACTTGATATGGTTTGGGGTATTGCTAGCGGTCAATATGCAGACCTCCTTTATGCATCCACCCTTTGGCTTTGCCTTATTTTTCCTACGTTCCGTAGCCCCTCGTGAGGACTATGTAGATAGTATTACGGGTAAAACGGTACGCCGTGTTACTACGGGTGATATCTACTGGGGGTCCGTGCCTTTTATTATGATTCAAATCTTGATGGTGGTCGCGGTATTAGCCTTCCCAGGTTTAGTTACGCATTACAAAGCCGGTGAAATCCAAATCGACCCGTCGGAGATCCAGTTTGGTATAGAAAGCTCCTACGGTGATGACGATTACGGCTATGGTGCTAACCCCTTTCAGTAAATAAGTGGTAATAGTTATGATCAACAGGCTGGGGTATCCAGCCTGTTTTGTTGTTGAGGAAAAAATGCGTACCCGAGTCAAAATGTGTGGTTTTACACGTATAGAGGATATCGATGCAGCGGTTCAGGCCGGTGCAGATGCCCTGGGCTTTGTTTTTTACCCTAAAAGTCAGCGTTATCTGCGCCCAGAGCAAGCCCGACTTTTAGCGCAACATGTTCCCGCTTTTGTGCAAACCGTGGCCTTATTTGTTAATCCTACGCCCGCTTTTGTACAAACGGTTATACAGCAAATGCAGCCAGATTTGTTGCAGTTTCATGGCGAGGAATCCGTAGCGTTTTGTGAGTCATTTGCTTATCCATATATTCGGGCTTTTCGGGTGGGGGCTCCTGATTTAGATACGCCTACAAAAATTGTACAAAATTGTCGTCGCTATGCTTCGGCTAAAGGGTGGTTGTTCGACAGTTATACATCGGCATATGGCGGGAGCGGTGTGCGCTTTGATGATGACTTATTAGAGGCCTTGCATGCCCAGCATCGTCCTCAGGATCCGCCGTTAATTTTGGCAGGGGGGATTCGCCATCATAATGTATTGGCACAAATACAGCGTCATCATCCTTTTGCGGTAGATGTAAGTAGTGCGATTGAAGATGCCCCAGGTATAAAAAATGCAGAAAAAATACAGCAGTTTATGCGAATAATGAACCAATCGCCATTCCAGCAGTCTGATGAGTAAGATCGACTTTTAGGACAGACGTATGCAGGTTATCACCTTAGGCCCACTTTCTATGAATGCGAGCTTGCTGTTTGCGTTGGTGGCTTTGATGTTGATGTTTTTTGTGGCTGGCCACCTAGGAAAAAAACAACAACAAAACATAGAGTCAACGCTGTGGTGGATCACTTTAGGGGCGGTACTTGTTGGGCGCTTGAGTTTTGTTGCACGGTTCTGGGCGGATTATCGTGGGGACTGGGTGGCAATCATTAACTTGCGTGATGGGGGATTTATGTGGCAGGCCGCTTTGGTTTTTGCGGTCGTTTTGATGATGGCGCTGGTATGGCGGCGCCCATCATTACGTCATGGAGTGTTCCGTAGTGTTGGTGCTGCAGTGGTTACGTTTGGGCTGCTGTGGGGTGGTTTTAGCTTATGGGCGCCTTCACCCGCGCAACAGATGCCTAAAATTCAATTGGTCGATTTAGAAAATAAAGCCGTGTCTTTGGTCGAGTACGAAGGAAAACCGGTGGTTCTGAACTTATGGGCAAGCTGGTGTCCACCATGTCGACGTGAAATGCCGGTTTTAGAAGCGGCGCAACAATCCCATCCGGACTTACATTTTGTTTTTGCTAACCAGGCGGAAACCGCACAGATTGTGCAACAGTATCTAGATACAGAGTCGCTAAAATTAGAAAACGTATTACTTGATAAAAATACGCAGCTCGCTGAGCTAATTCAAAGCCGTGGGCTGCCGACGACACTTTTTATTGATGCAAAGGGTCGCATACAAAGTTATCGTATGGGCGAGCTTTCTCAGGCAACGCTTAACGCTTACCTATCTACACTTAAATAGCGTCTATTTGTGCAAAACAGCCCTTATTTTGTTTTAATTTGTTACGGATTTGTCTTTTTATAACTTTTTGGGGTGGTAAAGTCATAACAGATTGTTAGAATAAAAAACCTTATTCATCAATAGGTTTAGGTTATGAATGAAAAGACCTCAACAAGCACAATAAGCAAGCCGGTTTTTTTCAGCTCGGCCGGTATTTTGCTTTTGCTGGCTTTTGTGGTGACCGTATTCCACGAAGGTTCACTCAAAGTATTTGATCAAGTGCAGAGCTGGATTGTAAATGATGTCGGCTGGTTTTATATTTTGGTGGTGGCAGTAATTCTACTGGTCACCGTTTTTTGTATGTTCAGCCGTTTTGGCGATATTAAGCTAGGGCCAGATCACAGTACTCCAGACTACAACACCATTACTTGGTTTTCCATGCTGTTTTCGGCAGGGATGGGGATCGGCTTAATGTTCTTTGGTGTAGCCGAACCATTAATGCATACTCTGGCACCACCAGTGGGCGAACCTAATACCCCTGAAGCTGCCCGTGAAGCCATTCGTATTACGTTCTTCCATTGGGGTTTCCATGCCTGGGCGATTTATGGAATAGTAGCTTTAGCCTTAGCATTTTTTGCTTATCGCTATCGTTTACCTTTGACCTTGCGCTCAGCGCTGTACCCTTTGATTGGTGAGCGCATCCATGGCCCAATTGGTAATGCTGTGGATATTTTTGCGGTGGTTAGTACTGTACTTGGGGTAGCCACATCGCTAGGTTTTGGGGTGCTGCAGATCAACAGTGGTTTGAACCATTTGTTTGATATTCCCGTTAACTCTACCGTACAGGTTTTATTGATTATTGGCGCTACATTATTAGCCTCTTTGTCGGTGTCGTTAGGGCTGGATAAAGGAGTGCGCCGTCTATCTGAACTCAATATTATTTTGGCAGTGGCATTACTGCTATTTGTATTGATTTTGGGGCCGACCGTCTTTTTGATTAAGGCTTATGTAGAAAATACGGGGGGCTATTTATCTGAAATTGTAGGCAAAACTTTTAATTTATATGCTTACGAGAAAACGGATTGGCTTGGTGGTTGGACTTTGCTGTACTGGGGCTGGTGGCTATCTTGGTCGCCTTTTGTGGGCATGTTTATTGCGCGTGTTTCCCGTGGTCGTACCATCCGTGAGTTTATTGCTGGTGTGATTTTATTACCCACCGCTTTTACGTTCCTTTGGATGACCGTATTCGGGGACAGTGCTATTGACTTGGTGATGAACCAAGGCGTGCAGGCAATTGCTGATGCGACCTTAAAAGATAGCTCCTTAGCACTGTATGTATTTTTAGAGAATTTCCCTTTCTCTTCCTTCTTGAGTCTGGTTGCTGTGGTCATGGTGCTGGTGTTCTTTGTCACCTCGGCTGACTCAGGAGCTTTAGTGGTCGACATGTTAGCCTCGGGTGGCAATGCCGAAACACCCGTATGGCAACGGTTATTTTGGGCCTTAGCAATGGGGGGGATGGCGATAGCTTTGCTCTTAGCTGATGGTCTTCAAGCATTGAGTACCGCTACACTGGCTTCTGCTTTGCCTTTTGCTTGCGTATTGCTTGTGGTGATGTGGGGGTTAGTCAAAGCGTTGCGTGAGGATGTGACCAAGCGTGATACGCACACACAGCTACACTTGGCCCCACGTCATGGCGGGCCTACTACGCTAGATTGGCAGCGTCGTTTACGTAATTTAACTACTTATCCACGTCGTCGTCATATTCAGCGCTTTATGGAAGATGTGGTGACGCCAGCACTAGAAGAGGTCGCCGCGGCGCTAACCAAGCAGGGGGCCAATACTACGGTAGAGCAAACCGCTAAACAGGTTGCTTTACATGTGGAGCACGATAGTGAGTTAGACTTTGTGTATAAAGTGCGCCCAGAAGCTTATCCTTTGCCTGCTTTTGTGGAAAATGACGAGGAGGAAGACGATGATAATAACTCGGAACGTAAGTATTTCCGTGCCGAAGTGCATTTACGTGAGGGCGGTCAGAATTACGACGTGATGGGCTGGAGTCGAGCCGAAGTGATTGATGATATTTTAGATCAATACGAACGTCACTTACATTATCTACATCTGATTCGTTAATCGATATAGCTAATGCAAAAGCCACTTGGGCGTAATCCCGAGTGGCTTTTTTTCTGTGGCTTATACGTGTTCAGAGTCGGCGGAGCTTTGCTTTGCATATTGGCTAGCAAGCATCGAGCAAGCCATGAGTTGTATTTGATGAAAAATCATGATTGGCAATAGCACAGGGCCAAGCATAGCGCTACTAAATAATACCTGGGCCATGGGTACCCCGGTTGCTAAGCTCTTTTTAGAGGCGCAAAAAACAATGGTAATTTCGTCTTCACGATTAAACCCAAAGCGACGTGCTAGGAAAGTGGTTAACCATAATACAAAAACCAAAAGCACCATGCATACGATAAATAAGGCGGCTAATGCGGGTAGGGGAACAGTTTGCCATAAGCCGCTAACCACAGAGGCACTAAAAGCAGTATAAACCACGAGCAAAATGGAACTTTGATCGACGTTTTTGAGCCAGCGAGCGTTTTTGACCATGAAGTGGGCAGTCAAAGGGCGTGATAAATGTCCTACTAAAAAGGGTAGGAGTAACTGTAAACTAATATCGATAATGGCTTTACCCATACCGGTTGTGCCAGCATTAGTATCAAGCATTAGGTTCAGGACCACGGGGGTCGCTACAATACCAATTAGACTAGAAGCCGAGGCACTACACACCGCAGCAGGAATATTGCCTTTAGCGATAGAGGTAAACGCAATAGCTGATTGTACGGTGCCAGGTAGAGCGCATAAATACAAGACACCTATGGTTAAAGGCACCCCTAATAAAGGCGTTAGAATGGGTTTGCTTAGCCAACCAATGATAGGAAAGGCAATAAAGGTAAAGCTAAATACTAATAGGTGTAAGCGCCAGTGCATCATGCCAGCAATAATGGCTTCGCGTGAGAGCTTGGCACCATGCATAAAAAATAATAAAGCAATAGCAAACCGAGTGAGCCACTCGAAGAATATGGCAGCATCCCCTTTGGCTGGCAAGAGCGTAGCTGTAATCACTACGGTAATGAGAATAAGTGTGAAATTATCAAAAATTAGACGTAATCGAGCAAGCATACGTTATCAACCTATGAACTTAGCGTTTTAATAAGAAACCAGCCAAGGTAAAAGCACAAAAAAGATCCTACTAAATGTAGTAATAGGTGTAAAAACAAATAGAAAAAATATTGTTGTTGGAGCAAAGTAAAGCCTTCGGCAGTAAAGGTGGAAAAGGTAGTAAGCCCACCTAAAAAACCGGTAGCTAAAAAAAGCTGCCAATAAGCGTTTAGGGAGAAAGCAAATTGAACCGCACCAAAAAGTAACCCCATAAAAAAAGCACCAAGCCAGTTGGCGCCGAGAGTGCCAAGAGCGATAAAGGGGAACAGTTGGTTCAAAGATACGCCAATAAGCCAACGTGTGACTGCACCTAAGCCTCCGCCTAGGCCTACGATGAGCGTCTGTTTAAGTAGCAAAATGTCTCCTTAGGACGACAATGTTTTATCTTATAGAGAGAGTCTACATGATTAATGATGAGTTAATGAATACCATAGGGCAAGCTCGCCGTATTTTAATCTTCAGTGGCGCCGGTATGTCAGCAGAAAGTGGGGTACCAACCTTCAGGGATGAGCTAACAGGATTATGGGAGCAATATGACCCAATGGATTTGGCGACCCCAGAAGCATTTGAGAGAGACCCTGCTTTGGTTTGGGGGTGGTATATGTGGCGCCGACAACAAGTGGCAGAGGTTGAGCCAAATGCGGGTCATCGTGCGATTGCGGCATGGCAACGTATTTATCCACTGCGGATCGTGACACAAAATGTGGATGATTTACATGAGCGAGCTGGAAGCTATGGGGTGGTGCATGTGCATGGGGAGCTGTTTGCATCACATTGTCATCGTTGCCGAGCCCCCCATAAGCCTACAGCGCTTGAGGAGACCTCAGAGCAGATTGGTCAGCTAATTGATCCGCCCCATTGCAAGTTATGTGGTGGCTTGGTGCGACCTAGCGTAGTATGGTTTGGCGAGGCCCTAGATGAGGCCAGTTTACGCGCTGCTATTTATGAGGCTGAAAACTCCGATTTAGTGCTTGCGATTGGCACATCAGGGTTAGTGCAGCCAGCAGCGCTAGTTCCTCAATGGGCAAAAGATCAAGGGGCACAGGTGATTCAGATTAATCCGAACCCTACAGCATTAGATGAGCTCTGTGACATTAATATTCGGTCGACGGCGGCTCATGTTCTACCACAAATAGTAGAAAAACTCGGTATACATAACTAAAGATCACAGAATGATGGATTCTATTTTAGATACAGAGCAAATGTATGCGGCTGATAGGGCGGCGATAGCGCGGGGGATCAGTGCCTATAGCTTAATAGATCGAGCTGGGGTAGCGGCGGCAGAGCAAATCCATGTTCGTTGGCCAACAGGAAAAATCTTGGTTTTGTGTGGGCCGGGTAATAATGGGGGCGATGGGTATCGCCTCGCCTCGCAGTTACATCGCTGGGGGCGTGCAGTACGAGTGATGGAGTATGCACCGCAGCGAGCGCGTTCTGCTGAAGCGCAGGCTCATCGAGAGCAGTGTCTAGTCGCGCTCGAGCCTTTAGATGAGACGGCTTTTGAGGCAGCGGATATTGTGGTGGATGCGCTACTTGGTATGGGGTTGCAGCGCCCACTGTCTGCTGCGCTTCAGACAGTATTACAGAGCTTGCAGGCCAGCTCCGCCTCTATTTGTGCGATCGATGTACCCACTGGTATTGATGGTAATGGCCGGTGTTGGGCAGAGGCTCCATTACAAGCAGCGTTAACAATTACATTTTTTAGAAAAAAATTAGCACATGTGCTTGCTCCTAGTCGATTTTTGTGTGGTGAGATTAAGGTCGTGGATATTGGCTTATGCGAAGAGGATGTGACACCCCCCTCGTACCTATATGAAAACCAACCGGCGTTGTGGCAGTCGGCGATCCCGTCGCCACAACCTTTGCAGCATAAGTATCAGCGCGGTGCAGCCTTGGTGTATGGGGGCAGTGAAATGACGGGGGCAGCGCGTTTGAGTGCTTTAGCGTGTGCGCGGGCAGGCGCAGGAGCCACGACAATTGCTTGCGCGTCAGATGTATGGGCTATTTATGCACAAAGCATGCAATCGGTGATGGTAAAACGTTGGCACAGCCTAAGCCAAGCGGCGGCTCTGAGTCATAGCTCTACCTATCAAACGGTACTGATAGGGCCCGGTTTGGCGCCAGAGCCCAGCACACAAGAGCTTGTTATGCGTGGTTTGTTGCAAACTCAGGCTTCAAGTTGGGTGGTGGACGCGGGAGCATTGACCGCTTTTGCTTCGCAGCCAGAGTCTTTATTTGAGGGCATACATACTAGTGCAGCGCAAGTGGTTCTGACCCCACATGAGGGGGAGTTTGCACGACTATTTCCCGATTTGGCTTTACATTCAAATCAGAAAAATAAAGTTGAGCGGGCACGTCAGGCTGCCGCACGCAGCGGTGCGATCGTGCTTCTAAAAGGTAGTGACACTGTGGTTGCAAGCCCCGATGGACGGGCGGCGGTGCAAACGCAATCCTCACCGTATTTGGCATCAGCCGGTAGCGGTGATGTATTAGCTGGTATGATGACGGGCCTTTTAGCACAAGGGATGTCACCTTGGTTGGCGGCCAATATGGCGGTATGGATGCATAGTCAGGCTGGCTTGATCTTGGGGGCTGGTTTAATCGCAGAAGATCTCGTGCAGTCTATTCCGACAATTTGGCAGCAAATAGGGCGTATGAATTAACCCATGAATGTAGATGTGAGAGAAAAATTTAGTCAAAGTGATGAGCAGACCATGCAATTAGCGCTACAATTGGCGCAGCGAGCGTGGCAGGCAGGGGAAGTACCGGTAGGGGCGGTCTTGGTCGATGCCCAAGGTGAAATCATTGGGCAGGGCTACAATCAGGTTATTACGCAGGCTGATCCGACTTGGCATGCCGAAATTGAGGCACTGCGCCAAGCCGCGCAACAACAGCAAAATTACCGCTTACCGGGTGCGCAGCTTTTTGTGACCCTAGAGCCGTGCATGATGTGTTTAGGTGCGTTGCTGCATGCACGCGTTGCGCGGATTGTGTATGCCACAGCCGATCCTAAAACCGGTGTGTGTGGCAGCCAGCTTTGCTTGCATGAGCATACTGCTCTGAATCATCACACTCAGGTACAAGCTGGGCTTTATCAAGATCAAGCGGCGCAGTTATTGCGAGACTTTTTTAAAGAGCGCCGGCAGTTGGCTAAACAACGTAAACAGACTTTATGAAAACCGAATCAATCACGCAAAAGGGTGAGCAGGCCTCATGTCATGCCGCCACGCCCGAGGGCATTTATATTATTTCTTCTTCTAGTGCGGTAGAAGATGCCAGTCAATTACATTGGGCTCAGCAGCATTTACGCGCCTTAGGTTGGCAAGTGCAACTGGATGGAGATGCACTAGCCGTGCACCAGCGTTTTGCAGGCAGTGACGCTCAACGCTTAGCAGCCATAGAGCGGGCGTTAAACCAGCCCCATGATGTGGTGTTGTCGAGCCGAGGAGGCTATGGGCTAAGCCGGCTGTTACCGTTCATTGATTGGAAAGCCGTGGCGCAAAGCGGTAAGCGTTTTGTAGGGCATAGTGATTTTACGGCGTTTAATTTGGCTTTGTTAGCCCAGACGGGGGCTATAAGCTACGCAGGGCCGTGTGCGGCTTTTGATTTTGGGGTGGAGCAGCCCGACGATCTAACATTGGACTTATTCCATGAGGCCATGACCAATCAGCTCGAGGTGCTGAGCTTTGAGGCAGAAGGCTCCGATGCCGTTGATACACGGGGTGTGCTTTGGGGGGGGAACCTCGCCATGCTTTGCTCTTTATTAGGAACGCCTTATTTCCCTCAGGTGTCCGATGGCATTTTGTTTTTAGAAGATGTGGGCGAGCATCCTTATCGTATTGAACGCTATTTAAATCAGCTCTGGCAGGCGGGGGTGCTGGCCCAGCAGCAAGCCATTATTTTGGGGCAGTTCACAGGTTACCATTTGGCTGAGCATGACCGAGGCTACGATATACAGACCGTTATACAGTGGTTACGCCAAACGGTCAAAAAACCGGTGGTTTTAAATTTGCCATATGGGCATGTGCCTTTGAAAGCCACCTTACCCATCGGCAAAAAAATTGGTGTGGCTACCGAGGATGATATGGCGTATTTGCTGATCGAAGAACATCATCACGAATAAGCCCCTTTATTGATTATTTTTTAAGATATTTTGTTGTGATTACGACTTCAAACCTAACTATCCAATTTGGACCCAAACCCTTATTCGAAAATGTAAATGCCAAATTTGGAGGGGGCAATCGTTATGGCCTCATCGGAGCGAATGGCTCGGGAAAATCCACTCTCATGAAAATCATTGGTGGCGATTTGGAGCCCACAGCCGGTAGTGTGACGTTAGATCCAGGCATGCGCTTAGGTAAGCTGCGCCAAGATCAGTTTGCCTTTGAGACGCATACTGTATTAGATGTGGTAATGATGGGGCATACGGAAATGTGGCAGGCCATGACTGAGCGCGACGCCATTTATGCAGACATGGAGGCCAGCGAAGACGATTATATGCGTGCCGCAGAGCTAGAAAGCTTATTCGCGGAATACGATGGCTACACCGCACAGGCACGAGCTGGAGAGCTACTTTTAGGTCTGGAGATCCCCACCGAGCAGCATCATTTATTAATGAGTGAATTAGCCCCAGGTTGGAAGTTGCGGGTATTGTTAGCGCAAGCTTTGTTTTCTAATCCTGATGTGCTGCTGCTTGATGAGCCCACCAACAACTTGGATATTAATACGATTCGTTGGCTCGAAGAAACCTTAAATAGTTATGACAGTACGATGATTATTATTAGTCATGACCGTCACTTTTTAAACCAAGTGTGTACCCATATGGCTGACTTGGATTATGGTGAGCTGCGTATCTATCCGGGTAACTATGATGATTATATGTTGGCCTCGGCGCAAGCACGGGAACGTTTGTTGCATGCCAATGCCAAAGCCAAAGAACGCATTAGTGAACTGCAAGATTTTGTGCGACGTTTTTCAGCCAACAAATCTAAGGCGCGTCAGGCAACCTCGCGCATTAAACAAATTGATCGTATTAAGTCAGAGACGGTTGAGGTCAAACCCTCTTCTCGCCAAAACCCCTATATTCGGTTTGAACAAGCTAAGCCGTTGCATCGGTTAGCTGTGAGCACAGAAGCCCTGAGCAAAGCTTATGACCGTCCTATTATTGATCAGCTGAATCTTACGATAGAGGCAGGCGAGCGTATTGCTATTGTTGGTGCGAATGGCGTAGGTAAAACAACATTATTACGCTTATTGTATGGGGATCTTGCTCCGGATGCGGGGAAAGTAACATGGGCTGAGAACGCTGACATTGGTTATATGGCGCAAGACGTCTCCGATGCTTTTACCCAGGACAGTAACCTTTTTGATTGGCTACTTGATTATCGCCAGCCTGGGGATGATGATCAGGCCTTACGTTCGGTACTAGGGCGTTTGTTATTTTCTAGCGATGATATTAAAAAATCCGTAAAAGTATTATCTGGCGGGGAAAAAAACCGTTTAAGTTTCGGTCGGTTAATGCTATCTAGGCATAATGTGCTCATGCTAGATGAGCCCACTAACCATTTAGATATGGAGTCTATCGAGTCCTTACAAATGGCGTTAGAAAAATATGCGGGCACTTTAATCTTTGTATCGCATGACCGTGAGTTTGTCTCTGGTGTTGCCACACGAATTATTGAAATTTTCCCCAATGGTAAACTGGTGGATTATGTCGGTGCGTATGACGACTACTTAGCTTATCGGGATAGCCAAACAACAGTGTAACCATGCTTTATCAATTAGACGATATTTACCAATACGAAGAAGACATTAAAAAAAGCCGGTTTTTAGCGATCGCTGCGCCAGTACAGGGCGCGAGCGACGCCATGGCTTTTTTAGAGCAGCACAGTGTGCCTGATGCGACCCATAACTGCTGGGCATATAAAATCGGTGATGAGTATCGTTTTAATGATGATGGCGAGCCAGGGGGGACGGCAGGGCGTCCTATGCTCCAGGCCATAGAGGGGCAAAGCTGCGATCGAGTAGTGGTACTGGTGATTCGTTGGTTTGGCGGTGTTAAGCTGGGTACGGGTGGATTGGTACGCGCTTATGGGGGCGTGGCCGCGTCGTGTTTGCGTTTAGCACCTAAAAGTCCTATTGTGCCGCTGCAAACGGTATTGTGTTCATGTGAATACAGCGATAGTGATTTGGTGCGCTCCCGTTTTGCTCAGTATCAAGCCCAAGTGCTAGCCGAGCAGTTTGGAGCAACGGGGGTTGAGTGGCATTTGGCTTTACCTTTGGATCAGGTCGAGGCTTTTGAACAAGCGTTTACTAATCTGACACGAGGCCAAGGGTTTTGGTCTAAACAAGAGCAGACGGATAGTCAGTCTTTAGAGTAAAAAAATACCCCGCTGTACAAGCGGGGTATGTATGCGGGAAAATTAGGCCTGGTTATTTTGTTGGGCCGCGATTTCCGCGTGGACTTCTTCCATATTGACTGCTTTGACCTGGGTAATGAGCTCTTCAAGCTGTGATTCTGCCAAAGCACCGGAGTGTTGGAACAACAGGACTTTTTCGCGGAATACCATGATAGTAGGGATAGAGCGGATACGCATAGCGGCGGCTAGGTCTTGCTCTTCTTCCGTGTTGACTTTAGCAAAAGTCATATCAGGGTGCTTAGCGGCGACGGCTTCGTAAGTAGGGCCAAACTGCTGACATGGACCACACCAAGGGGCCCAAAAATCAATGATTAAAGGTTTGTCGCTATCAATGGCCGCTTGGAAGGTGTCTTGAGTAAGATCTACGGTGCTCATAATTCTTCCTTAAATGAAAAAGCGGCTATTAATATAGCCGCTTTATAATTGGTAGTTATAACTATGTTATATCTGTAGTGTAACGCGTTTTCAAAATAAAAAAACCCCTTAATCCGGAAAAAATGCGTATTTCACAATAAATAACCCTGCCACAATTGCCGTTGCGGGATGAATGTCGCGGATTTTTCCTGTGCTTAGTTTAATCACTACATAGCTAATAAAACCAAAAGCCAGTCCGTTGGCAATGGAGTAGGTAAATGGCATGGTCAGAGCCGCTAGTGCAGCGGGGGCGGCTTCCGTCATGTCATTCCAGTTGATTTCAGCCACTTCGCGCAGCATTAGCCCAGCCACATAAAGTAATGCCGGCGCGGTTGCGTAGGCGGGAACCATTTTTGCTAAGGGTGAAAAAAACAACGCTAATAAGAAACAAGCGGCAACCGTTAGCGCAGTCAGCCCTGTGCGGCCACCGGCTTGTACGCCAGAGGCGCTTTCTACATAGGCGGTGGTGCTACTGGTGCCGATTAGAGAGCCCGCAACGATAGCTGTACTGTCTGCAAACAAGGCTCGGCCTAAGCGGCCGGGATTGTCGTCGGTAATGAGGTTGGCCCGTTTAGCAACGCCGAGCATGGTGCCAGTGGCATCGAATACCTCGACCAATACTAAGACTAAAATCACATGAGCAAGCCCCATGTGTAACGCGCCGATAATATCTAGCTGCATAAACGTGGGCGCAATGCTTGGAGGCATAGAGAAAATGCCCTGATAATCATTATGGCCTGTTAGTGTGGCAAGAGCGGTAACGGTTAAAATACCAATTAAGATCGCCCCCCGTATTTTAAGGGCATCTAGTGCGGTGATGATAAAAAAACCCAAGATAGCAAACAGGGCGCTTGGTTGGGTTAGATCACCAATACCGATTTTTGTGGCAGGGTGGTCGACAACGATGCCTGCATTCATCATGGCAATAATGCCTAGGAATAGGCCAATACCTGCCGCAATCGCTGCGCGTAAGGAGCGAGGGATCCCCTCAATAATCCAAGAGCGTATACCGGTGGCAGTCAGTAATAGAAAAATCACCCCGGAGATAAAAACAGCCCCTAGTGCTTGTTGCCAGCTATAACCGAGTGCAGCAACCACAGTAAAAGCAAAAAAAGCGTTCAACCCCATGCCTGGCGCCATGCCAATGGGCCAGTTTGCTACAAAGGCCATAATCAGTGTACCGACTACGGCGGCTAAACACGTCGCAACAAACACCGCCCCATGGTCCATACCGGTGCTCGATAAAATACTTGGGTTCACGATAATAATATAAGACATGGTCAGGAAGGTGGTGATTCCTGCCATGATCTCCGTTTTGGTAGTGGTACCATGTTCGCTTAGCTTAAATAGGCGCTCAAACATAAGGTTTCCTGTGGATAAAAGTCGTAAAATAGATAATTATGCGATTTTATGCTGATTTGCGCGAAGGCGCTATGGCAACAACTAGAAATAAATTATGAAAATACTTGGATACGAGAGTTCTTGCGACGAAACCGGTGTCGCGATAGTGTGTACAGAAAAAGGCTTGATCGCGCATGGCCTACATAGTCAAATTGCCATGCATCGCGCCTACGGTGGTGTTGTGCCAGAGCTGGCCTCACGGGATCATATTCGGCGCGTTTTACCTTTAACCAAAGAAGTACTCGCACAGGCAGGGATGACTCTAGAGGACATTGATGCCATTGCGTATACGGCAGGTCCTGGGCTAAATGGGGCTCTGTTGGTGGGGGCGAGCTTTGCTTGTGCTTTAGCGTGGTCCAGAGGTATTCCTACACTACCCATTCATCATCTCGAGGGCCATTTGCTTTCTCCATTATTGGCCGATCCGGCGCCTGATTTTCCCTTTGTTGCGTTATTGGTGTCAGGTGGCCATACCCAAATCATGCAAGTGGACGGGGTTGGGCAGTATCAGCTATTGGGCGAGACCTTGGATGATGCGGCGGGCGAAGCCTTTGATAAAAGTGCGAAATTACTGGGTTTACCATATCCTGGTGGGCCAGCCTTATCGGCTCTAGCTGAAAAAGGCAATGTGGAGCGTTTTCAGCTGCCACGCCCTATGCTGCACAGCGGGGATTTAGACTTTAGTTTTAGTGGGCTTAAAACGGCTGTTTTAACGACTTTACGTAAATTAGAAGCGGAATCATCCGTAATAACGGAGCAAGATAGAGCGGACTTAGCTGCTGCTACACAGGCCGCGATTGTCGATGTATTGGCGATCAAGTCACTTCGAGCCCTAAAGCAAAGCGGGTTAAAACGCTTAGTGGTTGCTGGGGGAGTAGGAGCGAATCGTTTATTGCGTCGTCAGTTAGAAATCGAATCTGAAAAAATGGGTGCTCAGGTGTATTTCCCACCAGTGAGCCTATGTACGGATAATGGGGCAATGATTGCTTTTGCTGCGGCAATGCGTGTTAAGTCTGGCGTACAGCAGCCGGACACATCCTCCAGTTTTAAGGTGAAGCCGCGTTGGGATCTAGAGGATGTAACACATTAACGGAATGCTTGGCTTGTTTTATTTGGTTTTTTGGCCAATACGGCTTTCTGTACCTAGTAATAGGCGGCTGATATTGGCTTGATGGCGCCAAAGCAGCAACAAACTAAGCACCCCTACACAAAGGGCAAGATTTTTATCCATGGGCCACAAGCTACCTGCACCTAAGAAATAATAAGCGGGGGCTAATATGGCTGCGATAATAGCAGATAGGGATGAGTAACGTGTGGCATAGGCGACCAAGAGCCAGGTTAAAGCGCAAGCAAGTGCTAAGGCTGGTTGGATAGCAATTAAAATACCAATTGCCGTAGCGACGCCTTTACCGCCTTTAAACCCTAGGGTAAATGGGAAAACATGCCCTAAAAATGCAGCGATAGCACTGGCGGCGACGACAAGGGTGTTGAGTTCAAAACTGTGGCTGACCCATTGCGCTAACCACACTGCAGCGCTGCCTTTTAATAAATCACCTATAAGCGTTAGGGCAGCAGCAAGTTTATTCCCTGAGCGTAATACATTGGTCGCCCCTGGGTTATTTGAACCAAATGTACGGGGGTCGGCTAAACCCATTAAGCGGCTTACAATCACCGCAAAAGGTAAAGAGCCTAATCCATAGGCAGCCACAACAGTAGCCAAAGCAATAATCCAAAGCATGAAGCATCCCTGTATAAGAAAGTGGGGCAATTCTACTTGATGCCCTCAATTCTACAAAGCAAAACAGGTACAATGGTGACGTTTTGCAATCTTAATGAGCAATTATATGAAAATTCTTATCGCTAATGATGATGGTTATACAGCAAAAGGGATTCAAGCCCTTTATGATGCATTGGTTGGCTTAGGGGAACTAACGGTGATTGCTCCAGAAAGTAATTGCAGTGGTTCATCCAACTCGCTCACACTGAACCGTCCTCTTTCTGTACAGCAGGCGCATAATGGTTTTTATTATGTCAATGGTACGCCCTCTGATTGTATTCATATCGCCTTAACTGGACTATTGGATTTTAAGCCGGATCTGATTGTGTCAGGCATCAATAATGGTGCCAATATGGGGGACGATACTTTATATTCAGGAACAGTGGCCGCAGCAATGGAGGGGCATTTGTTTGGAATACCAGCCATTGCTTTTTCATTAGTAGAAAAAGGGTGGCCGCACTTAGATACCGCAGCGCGGGTCGCCAAAGAGGTAGTGCAGCGGGCTATTCAACAGCCCTTAGGTACTGGAACACTGCTAAATGTGAATATTCCTGCTGTTCCCTATGATGCATTAAAAGGCTATCAAGTAACTCGTCTTGGTAAGCGCCATCCATCCGAACCCGTGATTAAAAGTAGCACTCCCTATGGGGAGCCTATCTATTGGATTGGTCCAGCGGGTCAAGCTTTAGATGCAGCCAAAGATACGGATTTTGGTGCAACACAAAATCTACAAGTTTCTATTAGCCCATTGCGTTTTGATCTTACCCATCACGAGCAATTAAGCCAAATAGAAAATTGGGTTAATGCCTAATGCCTTCTTATCGTGGTTATGACACATTCTGGAACAAAGAATCGTTTCGGCCAGTCTCGATTGGATGATGGAAAAAGTATTGTGTGTAGCAATACGCGGCTTGATTTACCCCAATCAAAGCAAAGTCAGGCTGTGAAGGCATTGCAACTGCTAACAAGCGTTAATTTAGGTTTGAATTCAGAGCGGGCTCGTGGCATGATGATCGAGCGCTTGCGCGCGCAAGGTATTGAGTATGAGCCGGTCTTAGCGGCGATGCAGCAAGTTCCTCGCCATATTTTTGTAGATCAGGGTTTAGCGAGTCGAGCATATGAAAACAATGCGCTACCCATTGGTTATGGTCAAACTATTTCACAGCCGTTCATTGTTGCGCGAATGATCGCCTTGGCCTGCTATCCCTCTAAACCGCAACGGGTGTTAGAAATAGGAGCAGGCTGTGGTTATCAGGCAGCGGTATTGGCTCAAATGATTGAAACGGTTCATACCATTGAGCGCATTTATCCGCTTTATCAAATGGCACAGCGCTATTTAGAAGCATTAGGCTTAAAGGATCGAGTTCGTTTAAAATTTGGTGATGGTCAGTTAGGTTGGGAGCAGGCCGCACCTTTTGATGCCATTATTATTGCAGCTGCCGGCAAAACAATACCACAAAACTTATTACATCAGTTGGCTATTGGTGGGCGTCTGATCGCTCCTATTGGTACAACAGAACAACGCTTAGCTTATATTCAGCGCACGGCTCCAAATCATTGGCAAAAGCATGAGCTTGAAGCGGTGCGCTTTGTTCCTCTAAAATCTGGAATACAAATTTAACTCAGGAGAGCAATATGCAGCAAACCGGCACGATCCTGTCATCCGTTGCCATGTCGTCGGTTATTCAACGTCCTTTTCATTGGGTATTGACAGGCTCGTTGGTGATGTCGATGGTGCTGGCCGGTTGTAGTACGAATACACCGGCACCGATTACCGATATTCATAGTTCAACGCCCAGTGCCCCTGTGCCTACTGTGAGTGGACAAAGCTATACCGTGCAACCGGGGGACACGCTTTTTAAAATTGCTCAGCAGCATGGCACAACCGTTCAAGCCGTTGCGAATGCGAATGGTATTACAGACCCTTCTCAATTACGAGTAGGGCAGGTTTTGCAAATTAACGGGGGCTCTTCTGCTGTGGCGGTAGCACCTGCTCCTGTTACAAGCCCAACTACGACTCCTGTAGAAACACCAGCGACGCCACCTAAAACCGAAACCACACCGGCGTCTTCCGTTAATACAAGTAGTCCGCGAGCCAGCGATGCGAATGTCATCAACTGGGGTTGGCCAGCTAATGGACCGATTATTCAAGGGTTTACAGCGAACACCAAAGGTATTGACATCGAGGGTGCAATTGGGGATCCAGTGGTCGCCGCAGCAGATGGCAAGGTCATGTATGCAGGCAATGGTGTACGTGGCTTAGGTAATTTGATCTTATTGGGACACACTAACGGTTTTATTACTGCTTATGCCCACAATGACACGTTGTTGGTGAAAACAGGACAAGAAATTAAAAAAGGGGAAAAAATCGCTACTTTAGGTCAAAGCGATACCACCTCGCCGCGTTTACACTTTGAGATTCGCCGACGTGGAACACCCATCAACCCTCTTTCCTATTTACCCTCACGTTAATTTTTTGTAGCGCGTAACATGAGCTATTTATTAGAAATTGAATCGTTAGACTTAGAAGGCCGCGGTGTAGCTCACCATAATGGCAAAGTTGTGTTTGTAGATGGCGCGTTGCCCGGCGAATTAGTCAGAGCTCAGGTAACGCGCCAAAAAACCAATTATGACCGGGCTAAGCTCTTGGAGGTCATACGACCCTCCTCGCAGCGGGTTGAGCCCCCGTGTCCTTCTTTTGGTATTTGTGGTGGCTGTGTGATGCAGCATCTAGAGCCTGCTGCCCAGGTAGCTATTAAACAACGTGCTCTTGAGGACGCTTTTACGCATATCGGCAAGGTCAAGCCCAAACAAATGCTCGCTGCTATGCATGGCCCATACTTTGGTTATCGCTATCGCGCCCGTTTTTCTGCTCGGTTTGTACAGAAAAAAGGGGGGATGCTGGTTGGCTTTAGGGAACGCAATAGCAGCTATGTCATGGACATGGATCAGTGCTTGGTCGTGCCTGCCGCCGTTTCTGATCTGTTGCGTCCTTTACGCGATATGTTAGGAACGTTATCGCGTCCAGATCGTATCCCACAAATTGAGTTGGCTGTGGGGGATGCCTGTATGGTGCTTACGCTGCGCCATTTAGAACCCTTAACCGATACGGATATTCAAACGCTATTACAGTTTGGGCAAACTTATCAGGTGAGTTGGTGGCTGCAGCCCAAAGGGCCAGATTCAGTACATCCATTAGTGCCAGAAGACGTGGACAGGCTTTATTATGATTTGCCTGACTATGACTTGCGCATGCCTTTTAAGCCCACGGATTTCACACAAGTAAACCACCAAATTAACCGCGAGCTAATTCGTCGTGCTTTACGCCTGTTAGCCATAGAGCCCACAGACCGTGTTGCGGATTTGTTCTGTGGTTTAGGGAACTTTAGTTTACCCATGGCACGTTTTGCTAAAGAGGTGGTGGGCATCGAGGGCAGTACGGCGCTTACAGAGCGAGCCACAGAAGCGGCTGCACGTCATGACCTAGACCATAAAACCCAATTTAGTACGCTGAACTTATTCGAGGTGGATCAGAGCTGGTTGCGTGAATTAGGTTATTTTGACCGGGTGTTGATAGATCCCCCTCGTGATGGCGCGTTGGCAGTTGCTAAGGCTTATTCTGCTTTATCGTTGCAAGAGCGTCCTAAACGTATTGTGTATGTTTCCTGTAACCCAGCCACGTTGGCACGAGATGCAGGCATATTGGTGCATGTGGGTGGATATGAGCTACAAGCAGCTGGTGTGATTAATATGTTTCCTCATACTGGTCATATTGAGTCAATCGCTGTGTTTGAAGCAGGGCAGACAGGGCCTTTAAAAACCACAATCGAAGACGATACCACTCTTATGAACGATTAATTTTTATTAATTCAGGAGACGGCTTGTGAGCGCGACACGCTCTGTTTTGGATGCTCGCGCTATGGGGGGCATGGCGTTAATTTGCTTTATTTGGGCGCTGGCACAAATAGCGATTAAATATAATGCCACCGCTATGTCCCCCATTTTGCAGATTGGGATTCGCTCTGGGGGCGCCGCTGTGTTGACAGTTTTACTGGTGCTCCTTCAGGGCAAGCCATTACTGACGGTACGCAAAGGGTGGCTGCCGGGCCTAGTGATTGGCTTGTTATTTAGTGGCGAGTTTTTCTTAATGGGAGAGGCATTGCGTTATACCTCTGCTTCTCATGTGTCTATTTTTCTTTATACTGCTCCAATTTTTGCTGCATTAGGTTTGCATCTGACTTCTGCTCAGGAACGCTTACAAGGCGTTCAGTGGGTGGGGGTCTTTTTAGCCTTTTTAGGTATAGCAATTAGCTTTTTAGGTAGGGACGGTAGCCAAAATACCGCCTTGAATCCCAATATGTTGTTTGGTGATATGTTAGCCATTTTGGGTGGGGCCGTGTGGGGGGCTACGACGGTAGTGGTGCGTAGCTCTCGACTAAATGACGCACCAGCGACAGAGACCTTGTTTTATCAGCTTGTGGTTGCTGCCGTGGTATTAACAGGGGCGGCGTATGTTTTTGAGCAAGATACCGTGCATTGGGATAGCCTATTAGTAGTGAATTTAGGCTTTCAGATTTTTGTGGTGTCTTTTTTAAGCCTGCTATTATGGTTTTGGCTGTTACGTCATTATTTGGCATCGCGCTTAGGAGTATTGTCTTTTTTAACCCCTTTGTTTGCTGTAATACTAGGTGTGGTTTTACTGGGAGAGCGTGTGGATGCCTTTTTTGCTATTGGTGCGGTGTGTGTGGTGTTGGGTATTGTGTTAGTTAACCGCACCGTTAAATCCGCCGATCGTTAAGTGTTTTGTATTTTCTTATCAGACACCAAGCGCGGCCGCTGCGGGGCTAAAGGGGGCAGGCCTAAGGATAAACGGAGCTTTTGACAAGCTGGATTGGGCTGGCCATCGTTATCATATACATAAAAATCACGGCAAGGGCTGGGGCGTTGTTCGTAAATTGAGCAATAAACTCCCGCCTGCCCAAGCTCACCACGTAGGGCAATACAACGCCCGTTGCCAGTTTCCGTACCTTTCATGCAGGCCCGTAAAGGGCCTATTTTAGTTGTTAGCTCAATCGGTACGGTGCCACCGGTTTCTCCGGCAAGCTCTCCACTATAGAATGAAACTCGATAATGGGCGCAACATGCCCCACAGCTTAAACAAGGATTAAAGCTGGTCATTGTCGTCGTGTCATTATGAAGTTAAAAAACTAGAATGAGGTTTGCATACTCAGATAAATTACGTTACGCTTTATGCGGGTATTTGTCTAGCATGGGGTTAGGCAAATAGATAACGCATAAGTCGGGCCGCTTATGCACTTGTATTCTAAAGAGATGATGAAAAAACACACCTCTTCTATTCCTCTTGGCCATCGCATCAGTCAGTCCGTTTCGGAACAAGTCTCCCGTTTAGTTCATATCGAAGCCTTTGGTGGCGTTGTCTTAATTTTGGCTGCTATAGTGGCTTTGATTTGGGCAAACTCGCCTTATGCACAGTCTTATCATGACTTTTGGACTCAAACGGTAGGTTTTCAGCTGGGCGATTGGGCCATGTCCAACAGTCTGCATTTTTGGGTTAATGATGCCCTGATGACGATTTTCTTCTTAGCCGTCGGTATGGAAATTCGTCGGGAAATTCATCAGGGGGCGCTATCTGACTTACGACAAGCCGCGCTTCCTTTAGCGGCCGCAGCTGGTGGGGTGATTGTGCCGGCGCTTGTGTATGTGGCGCTAAACTCTGACCCTACGCTACGTGCAGGCTGGGCTGTACCCACCGCAACCGATATTGCGTTTGCAGTGGGGGTATTAGCCTTATTGGGCAAATCGATTCCTTCGAATGTACGTATTTTGCTGCTCGCCATTGCTATCATTGATGACATTGTGGCGGTGCTAATCATTGCTTTTTTCTACTCTGGCGGTTTGGACTATACGGGTTTTTGGTATGTGTTGCTGGGCGTGGTGTTAGTGATCGCTTGGCAGCGTTTAGGTATTGCTTCTGCTTATGCTTATATTTTACCCGGGGCCATTTTATGGTTTGGGGTATTAAAAACGGGAGCACACCCTACATTAGCTGGGGTGATTTTGGGGCTTATGACCCCCGTTTATGCGCGTCCTTTACCCGCTGATCCGTTAGAGCTTGTAGAAAAAAATCTACAGCAGTTGCGTCAACAAAGCCAAAAACCGGACACGGATGAAACCGTGCTATTGCAATCCATTGCGAATATTCGTCAGGCACAACGAGAACTGTTGCCTCCCGTAGCGCGTGTGCAAATGCAGCTTCATCCTTGGGTATCTTTTTTAGTGATGCCGATTTTTGCTTTGGCAAATGCTGGGGTTAGCTTTCAGGGCATTGATATTTCCAGTGGGGGCGCGCAGACCGTTATGTTCGGTGTGGTCTTTGCTTTAGTATTAGGCAAACCGCTCGGGATTTTTATGGCATGCCGATTGGCAGTGTGGCTAAAAATTTGCCAATTACCAGAAGGAGTGAGCTGGTCTGGCGTTAGCCTCATTGGGGTATTGGCAGGTATTGGCTTTACGATGTCAATATTTATTGGCACGCTGGCCTTTAGTGATGAGGTCTTACTCGGTGCTGCTAAGCTGGGTGTGTTAACCGCTTCGTTGGTGGCTGCTGTACTCGGTTTAGTCTGGGGCGTGGTGTATACTCGACGTTTGCGTCAAATTTAACCGAGTTGGATTATGCCCTTCGTTGTAACAGAAGCTTGTATTCAGTGTAAGTATACGGATTGCGTCACCGTATGCCCCATGGACTGTTTTTTCGAAGGGCCAAATTTTCTTGTGATTCACCCAGACGAGTGCATCGACTGTTCTATCTGCGTGGCAGAGTGTCCAGTCGGTGCTATCGTGAATGCAGCAGAGATTACACCAGATCAAGCGGAGTTTATTGAAATCAATGCCCGCTTAGCCAATGATCCTAATTGGAAACGTATTCGTCGTGCTCAAGCCCCTTTGCCAGATCATGAGCAATGGGCGGGTGTTTTACCTAAAAAGCATTTATTGCGACACACCTAGGCGCTCTTGAATCCTTTGTCTGTTAATTTTTAAAGCTGCGGCTGTCGGTACCCAATCATTCCACATATAAGCGGGAATATCCGCATACGTCTCAAATAAGGAATCCGTGAACTGGGGTTGATAGCCGCGCTTTTGCATTTCGTGTACAAGCTGTGCTTGGCGTTTAGCTAAATAGCTCAAGCGCGTATAAAAAAATAAAACATGTCCTTTGCCTAGGGTGTAGTCTTTTGGTCCGTCTTTGGCCTGAAAGCCCCGTTGGGCCGCTTTGCGTGCGAGCTTAAATACGCGTGGAAGCTCACGATATTCGGCTATGAGATGTGCACGAGTGAGCTCGTTTACAGGAATGCAGTTAATTCGGGTCATGTTTTTAATAAACGTATTACAATCAGGACTTGTTTGCGTATTTTAGGTTGTTATTTATGTTGTGGATAGTGATTGTCATCGCCTTGTCTTCTATTTGGTTGATGATTAAAGGGGGTGGCTTATATTTTCGAGATAATGATAGTGCTGAATACGCGCCGATTAAGCGTAAGGGCTTTTATTACATAGCGGTAGGGGCGAGTTTGATGTTAGGCTTAGCCTTTTGGAATGAATTCGTTTATAAGCGCTCACAATCAGCACTAGATCGTGAGGAAAAACGCATTGCGGCCATTTGCACCGATGTGGTAAAGGCGTTTAATAAAACCAAAGAGCCTATCGAAGCGTCGATGACAGAAATGAAGTCTGTGCAGTTCCCGTTTTTACCTAAAGCAAGCTCTAAAGCCATTGGTCAATGTCAGTTTGTGATTCAAGCTACGGTAGAAGCTACCTATCGATCAGGTGGTACGCACAAAAAAACCTACGAGGCACAGGTTGAGTTTGATCGAACGCATGAGACTTGGCACTTACGTGATATAAAATGGCTAGATGAATAAGCTTTTTCTTACATAACTTTTTTCTAACCTTATTGCGGAAAACTATTAAAATGAACACTCATAATCTATTTGATCGCAGCAAAGGTACTTGGTTTAAAGCAGAGGATTGGGAGACATTAACCACGGGTTTACCTGTGTACCGTGGGTTTTCACGTCCTCTTACCGAAGACAAAATGACGATTTATGCTCCAGTTAATCGTCAGCCCAAAAATATTCCAGTGCCCGCACACCATCGTATTGATGCCTGGTTTACACAACAGTTTGGTATCCCATTTAGATCACGTGCGGTTTATGGTACGGGTAGCCTAGACAAAGCCCAAGAGCACGCCGGCGAGGCAGGCGAGGTCGCTTTGATCCGCCCGAATGGGGATTTTTCCTTCTGCTGGAGCCCTAATTGTTATGATTTATATGGCGAATATGCGATGTTGGATTCTGATGAGCAGATTGAAGCCATGCTAGAAAAACTCGCTTTTCGTGCCGAAGCCCTTGAGCAAGCGATTATGTCCGGTTATGAAATCATGTTAGCCGCCGACTCTTTTACTGTAGAGCGGGTTTGTACGATTTAATACAATCCGAGCAAAGATAAAAAAAGCCCACGATGAAAGTGGGCTAATTTTTTATGCGGAGCAAGATAGACATTCGTCAGGAACAACAACACCGCTCTTAGAGTAGAAGTAGTATTGGCTAAGGATGTTTTCATCCAAAAAGGCCATGGTGATGAGTTCCGCAATTTGGTCTTCGGAGCCTTCTTCGGCGACAAAAAAGTTCAAGGACTGACCTTGGCACGTGTATTTCTGGCGTTGGGAAGCGTGACGCAAGATGATTTTTTGCTCAATTTCATAAGCATTCATAAAGACTTGCTTTTCTTCGGGTGTGAGCCAATCCACGTGTTGTACGCTACCGATATGGTTAATGATGTCGCGAATGGTTTCCTCGTTGTAAACCCCTTTTTCTTTCATTTTTTCGTAGAACACAGGGGGGATACGGCGTAGTTCACCCACAGCCGAAGCCATATCAAAAACCATACCTGGATCAGGTGACCAGGACTCGCTCACACCACCCATTAGTAAGGCGGTGGATTTGGTAGGCGCATAAGCGGTACGGTGGGTATTGCGTACGCCATAGCCTTTACACCACTCGGGCTCGCCAAATTTTTCTGCTAACCATTTTGAAGCACGTAAAGATTCCTCTGAAATGTGTTTTGCCATTTCGTTAGAGAGGAACTGGGCTTCTAAGCTGGCAAAAGGGATGCCCTTAGATTGGAGATAGGTATGAAAACCCATAGCACCGAGGCCAATTGCACGCCCTTTGATGGTGAATTCACGCACCTTTTCTAAGCCAGGCACCCCTTTGCTGTTGCGGATAAAGTCTTCGCACAAGCAATCAAGGAATACGGTAGCAATAAATACGGAATCCGAATCTTTAATTTTATCCCAGTTGGCTAAGTTCATCGAAGCCAAAATGCAGGAATAAGTGTACTCCTCTGAGCTATGGAGCATGATCTCGGTACATAAGTTCGTGGCTTTAATATCTAGGCCGTGATCTTTGTACATCTGAGGGCGGTGTCGGTTAGCTTTATCGATAAAGAAGAAATAACCTTTACCTGTGACCAGTTTTACATACAGAGCCCGAGTAAATTTACGGTTAGCTTCAGGGTCACCATTTTTTAGGGCTTCGATAAAGCTATCGCGTACGGTCCAACCAAAGTTTTTACCGTCTGGGTCGCGCATGAGTAAATCGACGGCTTCGTCCCAGTCAGGGTGTTCGATATCCAAATAGCCGGCGACAGCACCACGACGATTACCGCCTTGGCTGATTTTAGAGGCGCAGGTAAAAAAGTCTTCCATGACGGGCACAGGGCCGCTGGCTTCGCCACCAGCGGTGATCGGTGCGCCACGTGGACGAATGGAGCTAAAGTCAGCGCTGGTACCAAAACCGTTTTTTGATAGCAGTGCCATTTCTTTTAAGCCATCATAAAAAGACACAACGCTATCGCCAACAAATTGCCCAGAGCAAGAGACGTTCATGCCCCGATCGGTACCCGTGTTCGACAGAGCTGGGGTTGCGGGTGACAAAATGCCATTCCAAAGCTCATTGAAAAAGAGCTCTTCCCATTTGGCTTCCTCGCCAACCATATATTGCGCTAGAGTTTTGGCAATGGTGCGATGGCGACCCAAAACGGCTGGCTCGTCTTTGTATTGGTATTTTTCTTTGAAAAGCTGCCAGCCTTGGGTAATGTACCAAGGGGGGAGATGGCCAATTTCTTGCAAATGTTTGCGCTCGGCACTGAGCTGCTCAAACATTTGGATTTTTTCTTCGCTAATCCCCGACTCTTTAAAGGACATTTTCTACCTCTTTTCTGAATGTAAGCTTATAACGATCCCAGTTACGGCGGTATTGAATTTGTGTGCCCGCAAAAAAGTCAGGAACCTTAACCGTGTTTAATTGGTTATAGAACCAGCCGGAAATCAGCCCAGGTTCTTGATCAAACATTTTCGGCATCTCAAGGCGCTCCAACACAATATTGATACGATCGCGCACAAATTCGAGTAGTTCGTCTTTGGTGGTAACGCGGTTGCCGGGGATTTCAAACATCAGATCAATAATGCGGCTTTCGTGCAGATAAAGGACTTCGGCCATTTTCCAGATGGCCTCGCGCAGTTTACGGTCATCTTCGTCGGTGTGATAACCCAAAGCACGACGCTCGTGCTTGCATTCTTTGTGCAAAAAGCTCGAGGCAATAGAGTGGAAATTCTCGTCTTTGGCCGAGGCGTCAATACCGGAAACAAAATGTGGGATCAGGTTAAAACCGCGGCTGTTAAACCCTTTGAAAAACCCAAAGGCGGAATAGAGGACGACCCCTTCGAGCATGGCCAAAGCGGCGGTGACTTCGAGGGGACAATCGCTATCGGCATAGCTATCAATAAAAGCAATGCGTTCAGTGAGCACGGAATCGCGCTTCCATTGGGTATAGAACTCATCGGTGGAGTTGCCCATGACGACATTACCGATGTCATAGAAGGGCGCGTGGACGTGCAGCTCAACATCCGTAAACTTGGCACACATACGCGCGATTTCTGGGCGAGGGAACATTTTGGGGATCTTGCCGCCCCAAAGGTTCTCGCCGCCTAACATCAGCTCGTATTGGGTCAAGATGGATTGCGCAGTAATAACACCATGACGTTCCGCCTCGTTTAGGTTGATTTTGAAATCTTGTTCGTCTTCTTCTACACCTAATTCTTCGGCAGTCCAATAGATATCCTGTTGGCCAATCGCCATTTCCGTTGCCCAAGGATACCTAGCCACGTAGGAATCCGTAGGGGTCTCTATTTGACTTTTGTAGATCATAAACTCCTAATCCTTTATCTGATTCATGGGCGCGGAGTTGTTGCTAATCGGTAGCGCAAAGGCTATAGACGACAGCAGTGCGTCCAAAGGGCGATACATCGCCCTAAGTTAAGTGGGTAATTCGGGTGGTTGGGCAGAATATCGCCCTAATTTTTAATTGGTATGACTGATGTTTTACACAGTATTTTTCACCTAAAAATACATGATGCAGTGGTTTAGCTTTGTGCTCCAACACAATCAATACACATTGTTGTGAGGCAGAACGATGATACCGCTGGCTATTCTAGTACAACCATGCACAGCAAAAAAGCACAAAACAAGGGGGTTGATTATTTGTAAAAACAGCTCATTAAACGCAAGGCTTTGCTAGATCGGGCTTTGCCGTCATTTAACAAGTCGAGTCGTTGTTTAATGAGACGAAAAAACACGCTGTACTGTTGTTTTTAACGCATGGAGTCTATAGGAGTATAAACACATTAAACACAACATTTAGTGTTTTGCAGTAGTAATAATACGCCTAAGTTGTGGTATAGACAAGGGTACCTTGTTTTTAAGATACGGAAAAATAGTGATGGATTGTGAAGCTATAGTTGAAAAATTTAAGCAAAAAAACACGGTTTTTGTTGGTATATAAAGGTCTTAGCAAGATGAGTTCAGGTGGATTATACGTATTGGCACGTAGTGTCAGTTCGCAACTTGTTACATGTTTGTTGAGCAAAGAGCCACATTCTACCACTTCGTTTTTATTTAGGTCGAGTTCAACCTGTTTAGAAAATGATTATGATTCTCATTTGTGGTTATAATCGGGGCCAAATAGTAGGTCGCGTATTTTGCGTCTTGTCTCGCTTGAATGGGCGATAGTTGGGGTAACGATCAAAAAGGAAATCATGAATTTACGCACATTAAAAATGAAAAAAACGGTTGGTGTGGTAGTGTTGAGTCTGGCTGGGCTTGTGGGGTGTGTGTCGACAGCACCAATGGCAATCACAGCGCAATATGCTGGTCAATCTATGACCTTACAAGCACTCCCACAAAAAGTAGTTGTACAGGATTTGGCACTGTTAGATATTTTTCAGTCTTTAGCGATTCCTGTGGCTGGGGTGCCTAGTGCACGCTATCCACAGTTCCTTGCCCAGTATGAAGCGAATAGCTACGTTAAGACGGGCTCCTTGTTTGAGCCAGATGAGCAGGTCTTACGTGAGCTCAATCCTGATCTGATTGTTGTAGGGCGACGCTCTTCCCGCGCTTTGGAAGCAGTACAGCAGCTGGCACCTACTGTTGATTTAAGCTTTGATCAAGCGCATTTAGTGCAAAGCGTAAAACAAATCACGCAGCGATTAGGCCAATGGTATGGCAAGGAACAACGAGCTGCGTATTATATTGAGCGCTTGGATACGCAACTGGCAGCCTTGCGTCAGGCAACAGCACAAGCTGGTACAGGCTTATTACTGCTCACCACCAATAACAAGCTGATTGCTCAAGGGCCACAGTCCCGCTATGGGGTGATATTTAATGAATTTGGGGTGCGGCCAGCGCTTACGGATTTCCCCGAAGGCAAAGGGGTAGAGCTAACCCTAGAGGATATTGAGCGTATTAATCCAGATTGGATTTATGTGATTGATCGTGATACAGCGGTAAATAAAGCGGATGCGACACCTGCACAACAGCTATTGAAGACGGTGGAGCAAACCCAAACAGAGCGCCAACCACAGATCATTTATTTGGATCCCGCACACTGGTATTTATTAGATGGTGCCGGCTTAGAGGCTTTGCTACAAAATATGCAGCAAATTCAAGTGGCTTTGCAGCACAGCAAATAATGTGTAGCGCCCCTAGTACCGTTAGGGGCGCGAATTTTTAATGCGCGGTTTGTTCTGACTGGCTGGTTTTATCCCCTAAAATCGCCGACGCTAAATGAATGGTTTTTTCCATGCGTAGCTTCATGGTGTCTTTGGCCACCCCAGTCAGTTGATAGCGGTTAGAAACCTCATCGGCAATAGCGTGTAATAGGGCAATGGTTTCCTTAGCATCATTGGTTTTCCCAGCAAAAAGGGCAATTTGAGCAGCGATGAGAGCTTGATCAGCAAAAGCAATGCCGAGTAATACCTGCTGGTCTTGATTGGAAATCGATTCTGACATGGGTGTCCTTTATAAAAAATAAAAACGTTAGCTTAGCTGAGACTTATTCCTAAATCCCGTTTGATTTTTTCCTTTTTTAGCCGAATTAGTTCAGCCACAAACTCTTCTAGTGATTCCTCTGGGGCATATTGGCTTGGTTTGTAGCCTAATAAACGGTTAATGCTTTCAATAGGAATAAGACGACTAAAAGAATCCATTTCTTTGTAAAGGGTTTTAAGCTGATCCAGATCTTCTTTTAAGCTGATCATGCTTGGCGTCGACGCCCCAGATTTTAGGCGGCGATTAATCACCTCTTGTAAATCCTCGTGATTGGCTTCGGTGGATTCTTGGCGTTTGCGTATATAAACCACGTTGCTTTTTAGTTCAGGGTGGTCTTTACAGCAAAGATAAGGCAGCTCACTTTCGTCACAGTTCACAATAACCACCTGAAAGGATTTGCCTTTGATTTTGGCGTATTCTGAATCGATGGGATAGTCAAAATCCAAAATATCAAATTTTAAGCTGCGAGGTAGGTATGCAGAAACCTGCTTGGCGACATCGGTTTTATCGATTTTGCCACCTGGTGGTATACCTGAAGCTTCTAAGTCGCCATTGTCTTTTACACCAATGATCAGCGCGCCGCCACCGGAATTTGCTAGAGCAAGGATATGTTTGGCAATTTTATGTTTTTCTGGCCAGATCTCTTTGAAGTCAAATTGATTTGCCTCGCCCGAGCCATATTTAAGAAGATCTCTTAATGTGTCTCGGGTCGGCTGATCAAAGAATCGAGAAAAACCACCGTGAAAATCTTTACTAATTGCCATACTGGGTCCTGCTGTGATGAATGGTTTTGTTTTAATGAATTCATCATACCCTATATGGTTATATGCTTAGTGGTCTTCTGATTACTCGGCTTGATTTTGTAGATGGGGAAGGGTAAAAATCTTATCAAAAATCAGGGTAAAGACAAAGGTATAAACCAGGAAAAAGAGTAAAAGGGCGATTTCCATAGTAAAGGCTTTCCAAAGCCCAACCCCGTACCACAGCATATAAATCGGTAAGCAGATCAATAATAACCCGCCCTCAAACCCGATCGCGTGCACGCTACGAATACGTAGACTGCGCACCGTAACATGCTGACGGCGCTCCCAAGATTCAAAAAGGGTGTTGTAGATGTAGTTCCAGATCACAGCGGCTACGGAAACCATAATAGCCACAGGCAAGGATTCTTGAGCATCGCTATGGCTAAGTGCCATCAGAATCCATGTGGAGAATAAAATAGCAAAAATTTCAAAGATGGTGACGTAAACAATACGTCTTTTGATAGGACTAAGTGTAATCAACATAAACTCCATTGAGCCTAAGACAGGCTCCAGATGCAAGAGCCGGCCCGTCCCGGTCGATGAAGAAAAACAAGGATGCAGCGCCACGGTTTCCGCCTGCGCTGCTTTTTTACCGCACTCACGCTTTTTTGTCAAAAAATCTGGTCAGATCAAACGAGGTAGAAAGTAGACAACAAAAAACCCGCAAAGCCAATGACTGTGCGGGTTTGTGGTGTTTATAGACGGTTTGTGACGTCTAGTGAAACATGAATTCTGGTAGGCAGTACTGGATTCGAACCAGCGACCTCTACGATGTCAACGTAGCGCTCTAACCAACTGAGCTAACCGCCTAAAAATATAACTATAGCGTAGATTATGTTTTTGTGTCAAGTGTTTTTTGCTGTTTAGTATGGGGGGAACTTTTTACTTAACACAGTGTCTATCTAGTAAAGGTCATAATTTAACCCAAGCGTCGTGATAGAGCAACAAAAATCATGCCTTTGGGCTGCGTAATAGGGGTGATAATGGTAAACTTGTTAGTAACTACTAATCTTGAATAACGAATAGGATCTCTTATGACCACAACGCGAACGACTAGCTGGCGACAATAATATTGGCCGCATTGTGTTCGCTCGTTGATTCAAGCCAATCACAGATACCTTAAACGCGGCCTTGGTGCCGCGTTTTTTATTTTTTAGGATGTTGTATGGTTCAGATTACCTTACCCGATGGTTCACAGCGCTCATTTGATGGGCCTGTTTCTGTTGGTGACGTAGCTCATTCTATTGGCGCAGGTTTAGGGCGTGCTGCTCTTGCAGGGCGAGTGACGACAAAAGGGGCTGAGCCTACGTTGGTAGATACCAGTTATGTCATTGATCAGGACGCCGAGCTAGCGATTATCACCGCTAAGGACCCCGAGGGCTTGGAAATCATTCGCCACTCTACGGCTCACTTATTAGCTTATGCCGTACAAGAGCTTTACCCTGATGCGCAGGTAACGATTGGTCCTGTTATTGATAATGGCTTTTATTACGACTTTGCTTATAAGCGCCCCTTTACGCCAGAGGATTTGGCGGCGATTGAGAAAAAAATGGCGGAGCTCGCCAAAGCGGATATTCCCGTTTCGCGTGAAGAGTGGGACCGCGATGAGGCCGTGGCGTTTTTTAAAAGCATTGGCGAAACGTACAAGGCTGAAATCATCGAGTCCATTCCGTCGGGCGAGACCATTAGCTTATATCGAGAGGGCGATTTTATTGACTTGTGTCGTGGCCCCCACGTGCCATCTACAGGCAAGCTAAAAGTCTTTAAGCTGATGAAGGTCGCAGGCGCTTATTGGCGTGGCGATAGCAACAATGAAATGTTGCAACGTATTTATGGTACAGCGTGGGCAACAAAAGAGGATCAAAAGGCCTATCTAACCATGCTAGAAGAGGCCGAAAAGCGTGATCACCGTCGTTTGGGGCGTGAGCTCGGTTTGTTCCAGTTTCACGAGGACGCACCCGGGTTGATTTACTGGCACCCTAAAGGCTGGACGGTTTGGCAGCAGGTAGAACAATACATGCGTAAAATCTACCAGCAAAATGGTTACCAAGAGGTCAAAGCGCCGCAGATTTTGGATTTATCCTTGTGGAAAAAAACGGGTCACTGGGATAACTACTCTGAAAATATGTTTACCACGGAATCAGAAAACCGTGTGTACGGGTTAAAACCCATGAACTGCCCTGGTCATGTGCAGATTTTTAATCAGGGCTTACACTCTTACCGTGAGCTACCTATCCGTTATGGCGAATTCGGGCAGTGTCATCGGAATGAGCCCTCGGGGTCATTGCATGGCATGATGCGGGTGCGTGGTTTTACGCAGGACGACGGGCATATTTTCTGTACCGAAGACCAGCTACAAGAAGAATGCATTAACTTCACGGCGCTGTTGCAAAAAGTCTATAAGGATTTTGGTTTTACTGAAATACTTTATAAGGTCGCTACGCGTCCAGAAAAACGCATTGGCGATGATGCGGTTTGGGATAAAGCCGAGGCGGCTCTCATGGAAAGCTTACGCCGTACCAATTGCGAATTTGAAATCGCCGAGGGTGATGGCGCTTTTTACGGGCCTAAAATTGAATACACCTTAAAAGACGCTATAGGCCGTCATTGGCAATGTGGTACGATTCAAGTGGATTTTTCCATGCCAGCACGCTTAGGGGCGGAATATGTGGATGCCAATGACCAGCGGCGTACTCCCGTTATGTTGCACCGTGCCATTTTGGGGTCATTTGAGCGCTTTATTGGTATTCTATTAGAAAACTACGCGGGGGCTTTACCTGTATGGTTAGCACCCGAGCATGCTGTGGTGTGCTGTATTGCTGAATCTTCTGCCGATTATGCAAAACAGGTAGCGGATCAGCTAAAAGCACAAGGCTACCGTGTTAATAGCGATTTGCGTGGTGAAAAAATCACCCGTAAAATTCGTGAACACAGTATGCAAAAAGTCCCTTATATCTTAGTTGTAGGGGATAAGGAGCGTGAGGCAGGTACGGTCGCTGTGCGCGGTCGTGGGGGCCTCGACTTAGGGGTTATGCCACTGGCCGACTTTGCAGATCGTCTGCAAAATGACATTGACACACGTCAATAGCCAATCATTTGGCATAGATTTGATTTAATTACTTAGGAGTCTTAGACATCGCAACCGAAAAGAAACATCGCATCAACGGTGAAATCCGTGTTAATGAAGTGCGACTTATTGGAATTGATGGTGAACAGCTTGGCATCGTAAAAGTAGCTCAGGCGTTAGATTTAGCAGAAGAACATGATGTGGATTTGGTGGAAATTGCACCTAATGCAACGCCACCAGTGTGCCGTCTCATGGACTACGGCAAGTTCCGTTATCAGGAACAAAAGCGCCAACAAGAAGCTCGAGCCAAGCAAAAAGTGGTTCAGGTCAAAGAGGTGAAGTTCCGTCCGGCCACGGACGAAGGGGACTATAACGTAAAACTACGTAATGTCCGCCGCTTCATCGAGGACGGGGACAAGGTCAAAGTTTCACTGCGTTTTAGAGGCCGCGAAATGGCTCACCAAGAGCTAGGAATGCGTGTTTTGGAACGTGTACGTGACGACGTAGAGGATATTTGTCAGGTGGAATCTTTTCCACGCCTAGAAGGCCGACAAATGGTGATGGTGCTTGCGCCACGCAAGAAAACCACCTAATCCTTATAGCGTTACTTGCCTTTAACCCCTTCGTGGCCTTGCGTTACGAAGGGGTTTATTACAGGATTCATTATGCACGTTTTATTTATTATTGATCCGTTGCCGTCATTGTCCGCCTATAAGGACACATCAGTAGCGATGATGCGCGCATTAATAGCGCATAACCATCAAATTAGCGTGACGCTATTGTCCGATATGTATATCGATAATAGTCGTGTCAAAGCTCGCACCACCCCTATTCATATTGCGGCAGATGCCGATTTGCATAGCGCTAACTGGTGGACGGAAACCGGAGCGCCCACTGAGCTGGAACTAAATGCCTTTAGTGCAGTTATTATGCGTAAAGACCCTCCATTTGATATGGAGTATTTTTACGCCACACACTTGCTTAGCTTCGCCGAAGCCCAAGGGGCAAAAGTATTTAATACTGGCGCAGCATTACGTAATCACCCCGAAAAGCTGGCGATTACGGAATTTCCTGAGTTCACACCCCCGACGTTGGTGACGCGGGATATGGATCGAATTCGCGCTTTTCATCAGCAGCATAAAGACGTGATCGTCAAACCGTTGGATGGCATGGGCGGTATGGGGATTTTTCGTATGCGCGAAGGCGAGGTGAATGTGGGGGCGATTTTAGAGACGCTCAGCAAAAATAGCACAGAAAGCCTAATGGTCCAGCGTTATATTCCAGAAATTACACAGGGCGATAAGCGGATTTTGATTATTAATGGTCAGCCAGTGCCGTATTGCTTGGCGCGGATTCCTTTAGCGGGAGAAACGCGGGGTAACTTAGCAGCAGGTGGGCGAGGCGTAGCACAACCGCTTAGCGAGCATGACTGGCACATTGCTAATAGCATAGCGCCTAAACTCGTCGAGCGTGGTTTGTTTCTTGTGGGCTTGGATGTGATTGGTAACTATGTTACAGAAATAAATGTCACCAGCCCAACGTGTTTTGTAGAGATTACCGAGCAGACCGACTGTCATGTCGGAGAGCTGTTTGCACAAGCCTTAGCCACTGTGGTTGGAAATGAAACCTGATCCTACAGCCTTAGCGGTAGTGCTCGTGACACACGCGCCGTTGGGGCAAGCGCTCTATGCCTGCGCTCAGCATGTATTAGCTACACCGCCTAGTGTGCGCGTGGCGGATATTTTGCCTACGGATTTGCCGGAGCCGTGGATCGACACACTTGTGAATGAATTGCGAGCCCAAAATAAACAACATGTGTTGATGCTTTGTGATCTATATGGCTCTACTCCTTATCATATTGCCACAGGGGTGCAGCGTCAGCTTTTTTTAAAAGGCTTTCACGTACATCTTTTATCAGGGGTCAATGTCTGTATGCTG
>NZ_JASLIX010000124.1:0-4539 GCF_030152715.1 Paenalcaligenes sp. | reverse complement strand
GTGCTTATATAAATCCGCAAAACCCACTGGATCCTCGGGTCCCCAGACGGGTATGGTTATACCCAGCCCCCAGCGCAGGGTCAATAACCCCTGAGCATGATCCGCATGATAATGGGTTTGTAATATTCCCGCTAAACTAGGCGGGGGAAATAACTCCCTCAAATCCGTTCTGCCACTATCAATCAGCCATTTTTTATCATCGATCGTTAACATAGCACTGCTAGGGCGGCGTCGAAAAGACACCCGCACACGCGCGCGAGTGCATGCCGCGCATGAACAGTTATACACAGGCACCTGTGCTGAATCGCCAGTTCCTAAAAAAGTAAAACTAAACATATATCCATGCGCCTTATCACGTAGTGATTCCTTATAACTTGAAACTATGTTAGTTCCTAGGATAACAAACATCCATCATGCCAAGCTCTGATATGTTATAACATAACAAACCAAACAAGCGATTTCACGCCCATAGAGAACTGATATTGACCATGCCCGTAAAAAAAACCACCCGCTCGGCCGCGCGCACTCTAGGAGCTGTCCTCTTCGGTTTTAGTATTACCATCATCCTTTTGTATTTTCTCGTGCCATGGAATCAAGTAATGATGTGGGTGATGACGACTCAAGCCAAACTACACCATCAACTTGTAAGTGCTTTAAAAACGGTGTCCAAAAATGATTGGGTTGCGATGGGACCTCTGATTAGTCTGAGTCTACTTTACGGGATTTTTCATGCGGCGGGACCAGGGCACGGCAAAGCGGTGATCACCACCTATCTGGGAACAAGCCAAACCCGGCTGCGCCGCGGTATTTTTTTATCCGTCAGCTCTGCCTTGGTACAAGGGCTGGTGGCCATTATCCTCGTTGAGATCATGGCGAATCTACTGGGCTACTCTTTACGTTACACCCAGCGTACTGCCACCACCGTCGAACAAGCCAGTTTTGTTTTCATCACTCTTCTGGGCGCTGTACTCGCACTGCGTAATGGAAAAAGTCTCTATCGCTATTACACACGCCCCCGCTCCTCAGCCCCCCGTTTATTTACACAAGGAGCAAAAATGCAAGCCTACTGTGTGGAATGTGGGGGTCCCCATTTGTTACATCGTGATCATCTGCATCACGACCTGACTTGGCGCTCTACGCTCGCTATTATTTTTACCATTGGTCTGCGCCCTTGTACGGGTGCGATTTTGGTGCTTCTGGGAGCCTATGCTTTGGGTTTACGCTGGGCCGGAATCCTCGCCGTGATCGCGATGTCCTTGGGCACCGCTTTCACGGTTAGCTTACTGGCCATTACCGCGGTTTCTTTTCGCCAGGTAGCCCTTAAACTTTTTCAGCGCCAACCTTCTTCTCAACGTACAACACTCTTTTTCCCTCTCATTGGGCTTTTTGGGGGCGGGCTGATTTTTTTTATGGGCATCCGATTATTTCAGCACAGCCTCGCTACGCCCGCCAACCCATTATTTTAAGCGGCTCGGCTCTTGGCACTGCAAGTGAACCGTCTCAGCAAAAAGCGCTCCAAACTGCGGCTCCACCTTCATCCCGCTGTCTATGGCGGCGGCCCGTAAAAAGTCCTCGGTAGACGGCTCAGGATACTCCAGACTGAGCTCGCACGTCAGAACCGAATCACCTTGAACCTGTGCCGGCAGTTCTGGATGCTGTAATATTTCTATATAAAAAGATGGGTCAAACACAGCCAGCTCAATGGGCTGCGCCGCGTAAACAGGTGGATCCAGCAACACCGTAAAACGCAGTTTCAGCACCTCGTCTTCCAAGGCCCCCTCGTACTGCACCAGATCACCCAAACCCACTTTTTTTCCCGCCGCTTTCACCTGCAAAAAATACCCAAAAGGTTGCAGTTTTTGCAGCGTATCAGCAGCCCACTCCGTTAAATCCAAGGCCTGCCCCGATCCATCTTGGGTTAACTCATCCAATAAAATTTCCGTGAGCAAATTATCATAGTTCCAATTTTGTGAAATTGCGGTGATATACCCCTCTTGCGACATCAAAAAAGTGGTTCCTACATAAATCCAAGCATGAGGATGCGCCTGTACAGCAAAGGACGCGCTTCCTAAGAACCAAAACACCAATACACGCCGCCACCATCGACCAAACCTCGTCACCTTACACCCCCCCTCGTTAGAAAAAAAGCCGCTCTTTTTTACAAAGAGCGGCTTTTTATAAACCATGATCTTGGTTTAGTCATTCCGACCGGTCACTAAAACCAAGTGATAACCAAACTGCGTTTTCACAGGGCCTTGGACCTCGCCCACTGGGGCACTAAACACTACCTGATCAAACTCGGGCACCATTTGCCCACGACCAAATGTACCTAATGCACCACCTTGTTGCGAAGAAGGACAGCTTGAGTTTTCACGGGCAAGCTGAGCAAAATCAGCACCATTTTCAATCGCTGTTTTTAACTCTAGAGCTTGGGCTTCGGTGTTAACCAAAATATGACTTGCAGAGGCTTGTTGCATGGAATGCTCCTTTTAAAAGTGATCTGTAAGCTTAACGTAGATTCGGTATTCATTTCTACCCATTCATCTGTTTTAGCCCTTTCCGTATTACAACACCAGCACGTTTGGAGCTGTAAACGATACTTTCCAGCACTCAACCAACCCTAATGTACGACTGATACTGCGCACCCTATACAACAATAAAGCGGTGCATGCCGAACTGAGCAAGCACCGCTTTCACACATTAGGACTACATGTGGGCAGCCAAGCATGGCTTAAACCAATATCCAGTCGCCTATTCTTTGACCAAGGCGAGCCCATCAGCGCGTAATGGGACACGTGCTTCTCGTTGCTGCGCTAAAAAACCTTGCAAAAATAACGCTGCCACCAACAGAGTACCCGCGTATAACCAATATAGGCTCGTCACGGACCAGTTTGCTTGCAGCAAATGCCCAGCAACAACGGGCGATGCCATCCCTCCTAAACGGGCAAACGCCAAGACTATTCCAACCCCAGAGCTACGTGTGGCCGCTTCAAAGCTTTGAGGAGCGGTGGCATATAAGCCCGCAATCGAGCCATTGATTAAAAAACCAATCGCCACCCCTAGCAAAATAGCAATGGGCAAAGACCATCCGGTAGCAGGTATGACCACACAAAGCGCCACCGCACCTAATACCATCAGTGACTGCGCTACGCGTTGTAATTGCCACCGGCTCGCTAAAATCCCTAAAGCTAATGCACCAAACATACCGCCCACATGCAAAAGCACACCTCCGGCTACCCCTTTTTCAGCAGATAGCCCGGCTTGTTCCAGTAGTTTTGGGGTCCAGCTTGTTACAAAATAAAAGCTGAACATCAAAGCAAAAAAGCTCCCGCCTAACAACCAAGTGCGCACGGCTCCCGGCGCCCATAATAGCTGCAATGCCTGCAACGCACTGGGCTTGGGCCTTACAGTGGTCTGTAGCTCAACAGAAAAATGACCATGCCCCATGCGCTGTAATAATTGCTGCGCACGTTGCACATCCCCTTTTTTCCGACCTTGGAGCAATTGATCCAACGACTCAGGCAAACCCAATGCCACCAATGCGGCCGCGCCCCACGTCAGAAACCCACCCCAAACGAACACATGTTGCCACGCCCCTCGCTTAAGCAAATAAGCCGCTAGCATCCCACCTAGGGTCGCTCCCAACGCAAAACCCACCGACTGCAAGCCAATTGCTAGGGCACGCCAACGCGCATTTGCATACTCACTCGTTAACACATTGGCATTCACAATGCTACAACCAATACCTATACCGGTCAGCAAACGAAGCATGCCTAGCGTCCATGGGTCTTGTACCCACTCCGTGGCCACCATAAAGGCACCCGCTGCCATCAGACTCCCTAACACCATGGGGCGCCGCCCCCAACGATCCGAAAGCGGCGTCAAAAACACAGAACCCAAAGTCATACCAATAATGCCAGCAGATAATAACCACCCCAAAACCACGGAGTTCAAGTCCCAATCGCTGGCCACCGCTGAGGCAGTAAAAGCCATCACCAACACATCAATACCGTCTATCGCATTGATTAAAAAGCATAAAGCGATGGCTCGCCACTGCAAACGCCCCATCGATGCGGTATCTAAGCGTTGACGCAGGCTAAGGTCAGAAGCAAAAGCCGTCTTGCTCATAGCGCCTGCTGTGGCTCACCCCACACCTCGCGTGCAATCTCCACCACAAAACGCAGTTTTGCTTCTTGTTCGGCTTCACTGATGTTATTACCCTCTTCGGTAGAAGAAAATCCACACTGTGGGCTTAAACATAACTGCTCCAACGGCACATATTGTGCAGCCTCCTGGATACGAGCTTTAATGAGCGCTTTGTCTTCTAGTTCGCCCGTCTTCGTCGTCACCAAACCTAAAACCACTTGCTGATGACCAGGCTTAATAAAGCGCAAGGGCCGAAAATCTCCCGAACGATCGTTATCATATTCTAAGAAAAAAGCGTCCACATTCACTGAGCCAAACAGCAACTCAGCAACAGGCTCGTAGCCCCCCGAAGAGATCCACGTCGAACGGAAATTACCCCGACACACATGCAGC
>NZ_JASLIX010000121.1:0-5625 GCF_030152715.1 Paenalcaligenes sp. | reverse complement strand
AATCCCCCCCTGCCCGGGCTTTGCCCCCTGAGACAACTTAATCTCGATCATTTTGACTTGAGGTTGCCGTGCTCGCTCGGCAAACCTTTCGGGAGAAAACTGCCCTTTTTCATCCCTACAACCAAAGTACCCAGAACCAATATTCCAAATTAAGTCGCCACCATATTTTTTATGGTAGTGACTGATCCCCCCCTCGCCCGTATCATGAGCAAAATTACCTAATACTGCGCCACGATTTAGTGCTAATACTGCATTTGCAGACAATGCCCCAAAGCTCATGGCAGAAATATTAAATACTGACAGGGAATACGGTTGAGTGCAGTCCGGCCCCCCAACCGTAATCCTAAAGTTAATGTCTTTGATTTGGCTGGGAATCATAGAATGGTTAATCCACTCGTAGCCTGTGCTGTAAACATCCTGTTTAGTACCGAATGGTTGCTTGTCTTCTTGTTGCTTGGCTCTCTGATACACAAGAGAGCGGTCTGCGCGTGAAAAAGGCAGCTCTTGATCATCCCCTTCCATAAAATACTGCCGGATTTCAGGACGAATAAACTCAAAGAAAAACCGTAAGTTACCAATTACCGGATAATTACGACGAATCGCATGACGGGTTTGGGTTAAATCCACCACCCCAAGCAAGCTTAATGCGATAAAAGGCAGGGCTAGCACCCACCACCAGGCGTTTTGTAAGGCTAATAAGCTAAACACCACCGCAGCGAACAGCACCACATAAAACGCCGTATAGCGGGTGAGTAGACGTTGCATAAATCTCTCCAGCTGGACAAAAATCAAAATAACCTAAATGCTATTGTAAGTTTAAATACCGCCCATCAACATATATTTAATAACTAAATAGTCATCTAAGCCATAATGCGACCCCTCGCGTCCAAAGCCAGATTGTTTGACGCCCCCAAACGGAGCTGCTTCGTTAGAAAGCAAGCCACTATTAATTGCCACCATCCCGTATTCCAACGCCTCTGCCACACGCCAAACCCGCCCAATATCACGGCTATAAAAATAGGCTGCTAAGCCATATTCAGTTTGGTTAGCAAGCTCAATGACCTCGTCCTCGTTTTCAAAAGCAAAAACTGGCGCTAAAGGACCAAACGTTTCCTCGCGCGCGACTTTCATGGAAGACTTCATGTGCGTTAAGACCGTGGGCTCAAAAAACAAACCACCAAGCTCATGCGCCTTGCCCCCTAAGGCAATATGCGCTCCTTGAGCCACTGCGTCTTCAATGTGTTCTTTGACCTTTTCTACAGCAGCCTGATCAATGAGTGGCCCCTGAGTGACCTGCGCTTGTAGCCCATCACCTACTTTGAGCTGCGCCACTTTTGCCGTGAATTTTTCCACAAACGCATCGTACACACCCCGTTGTACATAAAGACGGTTTGCACATACGCAGGTTTGCCCCATATTGCGGAACTTACTCACTATCGCCCCTTCGACGGCAGCATCTATATCGGCATCATCAAAGACGATAAATGGGGCATTTCCCCCTAATTCTAAAGAGATTTTTTTAATTTGAGGTGCAGCCTGTGCCATCAATAACCGGCCAATATCCGTAGAGCCGGTAAAACTGATTTTGCGCACAATATCATTGCTGGTCATTTCCTCACCAATCGCCGAGGCAGAGCCCGTCACAATAGAAAAAACACCCTCTGGCACCCCAGCCTCTTGTGCCAACACCGCTAGCGCAAAAGCCGAATAAGGGGTTTGTGTTGCAGGCTTGACCACAATGGCGCAACCCGCTCCTAAGGCTGCACCCGCTTTGCGCGTAATCATTGAGGAAGGAAAATTCCATGGTGTTATGGCTGCACATACCCCCACTGGCTCTTTGATCACAACAATACGACGGTCATGTGCTGGCCCAGGGATCACATCCCCATAAGCACGCTTGCCTTCTTCGGCATACCACTCTAAATAGGATGCGCCATAAGCAATTTCCCCTTTAGCTTCGGCTAAAGGCTTTCCTTGCTCTAAAGTCATAATGCGGGCTAAGTCATCTTGATGTGTCATCATCAAATCAAACCAACGCCGTAAAATCACAGCTCGCTCTTTGGCACTTAGGCGACGCCATTGTTTTTGCGCAGTGGCGGCCGCTTCAATGGCCCGGCGCGTTTCAGTCGCTCCCATTTTAGGAATGGTTCCTAGTACTGCACCCGTAGCGGGATTTCGGACCGCGATGGTCTCACCACTATCCGCATCTACCCACTGACCATTGATATACGCCTGCTGTTTAAATAAATCAGGGCGAGATAAGTTCAACATAACTCCTCCAAACTCTGAAAACGGACTAAAAAAATACCTGTTTTTATTATATTTTAGGGTTCCATTCTAAAATAGATTAACGGGTTTGTATATTTCTCTTCGTGCTAATCGCTCGCTATAGCGGACTGGATAATACTCACTAAACGCCTAAAATAGGGCTTAATTAATGCTTCATCTACGTTTGCATAACCCAACAGCAAGCCCGGCTTTGCGTTTTTATCCAAATAATATTTAGATAAAGGCCGCACCATCAAGCCTATTGCTTGTGCGGCCTGGCTGATACGCACATCATCCGTTCCCACTGGCAAATGCACCACTAAATGTAACCCTGCCTCGTGATTAGACAAAGGCCAGTTTTCTCCTAGTGTTTCGGCAATGACCTCGCGCAATACACTTTGGCGACGGGCGTAATGCAAGCGCACCCGCCGCACATGCGCGGCATAATGCCCCTCGGTGATAAAATCACACAATACCGCCTGCTCGAGCAAACGCCCATCCCGATACAACTCGGAGACACCAGTGGCAAAATAACGCGTCAAGGTTTGAGGCAACACCATATAGCCTAAGCGCATTCCTGGAAACAAGGTTTTAGAAAATGTACCCATATAAATGACGCGATGATATTGATCTAAGCCCTGTAACGAAGCAATAGGCTGCCCTTCGAATCTAAACTCGCTGTCATAATCATCCTCGATAATCCATGAGCCGTGTTGATGCGCATACTCCAACAGCAGACGCCGTCTCGCTAAACTCATCACATGCCCTAAAGGATACTGGTGCGAAGGCGTCACAAATATCAATCGTGGGGGCTCACGCATTTGCTCTGCCGTAGGTGCTAAGCCTTCCTCATCCACCGCAATGGGCACCACTTTGAGCCCAGCCATTTTCAATACGGTACTTGCCCCCCAATAGCCGGGATTCTCCATCCATACCGTCATTCCTGGCTCAGCAAGCAAGTGAGCCGTTAAACTTAATGCTTGATGTAACCCAGAAATAAGCAACACGTGTTCTGCAGAGCCCCGCACACCCCGCGCTAAACGTAAATGCTCGATCAGTGCCTCACGTAACGGTAAATAGCCCGCTCCGTGCGCATACGTTAATAGCTCAGGCTTTGCGGTTTTCCAATGACGCCGTAAGAGCCGTAACCAGATTTGATTTGGAAATAACGATACATCCGGTACCCCCGCCACAAAGGGTTGCCATTGCTGTGGCGAAGCTTGCGCCCTACTGACCATTTCAATACCACGCGTCGATAGCTCCCAGTGTGGCACAGCGGTAGACAGGGTAAGCGTATCCACCGTTTCCACTTGCTGCTGAACTTGCACCGCTGCGGACACAAAAGTACCGCTTCCTGTATAGGACTCCACATAGCCTTCGGCTAATAGTTGCTCATAAGCCTGCACGACTGTATTTCTTGAAAGCCCACATTCTTGGGCTAATGTACGGCTTGCGGGAAGCTTTTCTCCTGCTTGCAGCACCCCATCTAAAATCAACTGGCTAAAAATACGGTACAGCTGCCGCGACAAAGTGCGTACTGACTGACGATCCAAATGCTGCAGCACATACTCCGCTAAAGCACCCCCTTTCATTTCTTAACTCCTCTTTTCTGGCTTAAATCCAAAATGGACTGCCCAATTCTGCCATAAATGGCTCTTCATGTGGAACCAAGTTAACGATAAGCTATCTCTTACACCCTACTTCGTATAAGGAGACACCCCATGAAAAATGCCGATCTAGTCCAACGTAAAAATGCAGCGACCCCACGAGGCGTCGGTGTCATGTGTGACTTTTACGCTCAGTCCGCCGAAAATGCGGAAATCTGGGATGTGGAAGGGAAACGTTATATTGATTTTGCAAGTGGCATCGCTGTGCTTAACACCGGCCACCGTCATCCTCGCATCATCGCGGCCATAGAAAAACAATTACAACTTTTTACGCATACGGCGTATCAAATCATTCCCTATCAAAACTATATTGAATTAGCCGAAAAATTGAATACGTTGGTCCCTGGCGACTTTACTAAAAAAACCGCTTTTTTTACTACAGGCGTAGAAGCGGTAGAAAATGCTATTAAGATTGCACGTTACGCCACCCAGCGGCCCGCGATTATTTCATTTAGCAATGCGTTTCATGGAAGAACCTTTTTAGGGATGACGCTTACCGCTAAGGTCAACCCCTATAAAAAAGGTTTTGGTCCTTTAGCTTCGAATATTTATCACACCCCTTACCCGAATGCCTCGCTTGGAATCAGCGCAGAGCTCGCTAAAAAAGAACTGCTTAGCTTATTGAACACAACGGTGGATGCTGACCAGGTCGCCGCAATTATTATTGAACCCATTCAAGGGGAAGGAGGGTTTAATGTATGCCCCCCTGAGTTCATGGTGTTTTTACGTGAGCTCTGCGATGAGCATGGTATTTTACTGATCGCCGACGAGGTTCAAACCGGATTTGGTCGTACAGGTAAACTGTTCGCCATGGAGCACTACAGCGTTAAAGCCGATATCACAACCATGGCCAAAAGCCTGGCCGGCGGTATGCCGTTATCAGCCGTTTGCGGTCGTGCCGACATCATGGATGCTCCCGTCGCTGGCGGGCTTGGGGGCACCTACGCGGGCAACCCTCTGGCTATTGCCGCTGCCCTTGCTGTCATTGAGGTCATTGAAGAGGAAAATCTTTTAGCACGTGGTCATCAACTTGGCGAAAAACTGCAACAACGCTTACAAAGCCTACAAAAACAAGTCCCTACCATTTCCTCTATTCGTGGTCTGGGTGCCATGATAGCAGTAGAATTTCGTGATCCGAACACCCATGCTGCAGAGACAGCTCTTGTGAAAAAAATCCAAAACTATGCACTAGATAAAGGCTTAATATTATTAACATGCGGCCCAGAAGCCAATGTCATTCGTTTCTTATTTCCTTTAACTATCCCAGATGCCGTCATGGATGAGGCCTTAGATATTCTGGTTGAAGCCATTCAAAATAGTTAAACCTTTTAAGCGCCCTATCACAGGGCGCCATTTATCTTAAACCTCCCAATCAATCAACGCCCAGCCTGTAGGCTGCTGATGCAAGCCTTTATTGCCAATAAAACGAAGCTGAGCGGCATAACCCTGCTGATATAAAATCCCCAAGATATATAAATACGAAGGTGTCGCTAACTGTGGTTGTTGCACAGGGTCTATATCTGGCCTAGCCCCAAAAGCAGGGTTTAATGGATAGGTCAAATACACTCGACGCCTTGCCTGTTGGGTCAGTTTTTTGAGTGCCGCCGCCATATCCTCGACCAAAGTAGATCGCGAAGCAACCACCACATCGCAAACAGGCACATCCTGCCAATCATCTTCCCAGTCTTTA
>NZ_JASLIX010000113.1:0-31175 GCF_030152715.1 Paenalcaligenes sp. | reverse complement strand
TGGGATGGGCGGCATGGGCGGCGGCATGGGTGGCATGGGTGGTGCTGACTTTGCTGAAGCCTTTGGCGATATTTTTGGCGATATTTTTGGTGGTGGTCGTCGTGGTGGTGGCGGTCCGCGTGTACAGCGTGGTGCAGATCTCCGTTACTCGCTTGATATCAGCTTAGAGCAAGCTGCGACAGGCTTTGACACTGAGATCCGAGTACCAAGTTGGGAGAATTGTGATACGTGTCATGGCAGCGGCGCCAAGCCTGGTACATCACCACGTACATGTACCACATGTAATGGGGCTGGTGCGGTACGCATGCAACAGGGCTTTTTCAGCGTGCAGCAAACATGTCCTACGTGTCATGGTACTGGTCAAGAAATTACTGACCCTTGCCCCTCATGTGATGGGGTTGGGCGCGTACGCAAAACCAAAACCTTGCAGGTGAATATCCCAGCCGGTATTGATGATGGCATGCGGATTCGTTCTTCGGGAAATGGGGAGCCAGGTGCTAATGGCGGGCCTCCTGGTGACTTATATGTAGAAATTCACATTAAACCTCATGGGATTTTCCAGCGTGACGGCGATGATTTGCATTGTGAGCTCACCATCCCCTTTACGACGGCAGCCTTAGGTGGGGAAGTCGAGGTACCGACCTTAACCGGGCGGGGTGAAATTTCTATTCCAGAAGGCACGCAAGCAGGGAAAGTGTTTCGTTTGCGTGGTAAGGGCATCAAAGGGCTACGTTCTAGCTATCCTGGTGACTTGTATTGTCATATTCAAGTGGAAACGCCTGTGCGGTTGACCGAGGAGCAAAAAGCCATCTTGCGCCAGTTCGAAGAGTCTTTATCGGGCGGGGGGGATAAGCATTCGCCTAAAAGCCAGTCATGGACGGATAAGGTGAAAAGTTTTTTTTCCTAACCCCCATTAAGCGCGCGTTGGCGCGAAAACCCAGGAAATGATTCCCTTTGGGGCGCTAAGATGCCCCAAAGGGTTTTTTTATGGGGCTATTGTTTGCTTTGGTCTGCTCCTAGTGCAGAGCTAAAAGCGGTCGGTTGCAAGTATTTTTTGACCACCGCATTTACTTCTTTAGCAGTGAGCTTTTGCAACGCTTCATCAATATGGGCTGACCAAGCAAAGGTGCGCTCCAAATCGAGATAGCTTTGCCATGTGCTGGTTAACACCGCGTCATTACTACGAGCTAACTGACGGTAGCGTAGGAGTGCATGGATGCCCTCTTGAACCTCTTGCTCTGAGAAGCCCTCTTTGAGCACTGTTGCCAGCTCTTCTTGAATAACGGCTTGTAACTTCGCGGAATTTTCAGGGGCATGGATAGCGTAAATTGTCCAGCTAGCTGAAGGCTCATACGAGGAGACTTGTAGGCGGCTTCGTACATCATAAGACAGCCCCTCAGAGACGCGAACTCGGTTCCACAAGCGCGAGGTCTCCGACTGACCAAGTAAATAGTTGGCTAAATACAAGGCAACAAAATCGGGCTCGGAGTCTTGGAGCTTTAAGGGGAGCGTCTCGATATAGAAAGCATTGGCTTTATCGGGGGTGTTAATGGTGAAATGCTCGGCTTTGACGGCATGGTAGGGGTCTGCCGCACGCTTATAGTCAGGTGCTCGTTTCCAGCCCTTTAATCCTTTTTTAAGTTGTTGCTTGATAGTTTCACTGTCAAAGCTGCCAGTGGCACTAAAGCGAATGTCTCCGGCACCATAAAAGCGCTCGTGGAATGCGAGCAAATCCGCTTGGCTTAGGCTTTGAACATATTGAGCCGACTCCTCGAAGGTTGGGGTGTAGCGAATATCATCTTTAGGCCAGGGGTTTAGGTGTCGACTTAAAGTGAGATTGGCTAAGGCGGAAGGTTCTGCCTTGGCGTTATTAATTTGAGTTAAGCGCTGGGCTTTGTATTTATTCAGCTCGCTCTCGGGGAAATTGGCCTCTCGTAATATCTCCAATACCAAATCCAGAGTGGGTGCAAGATTATCGCCCACCGTTTCGATATCTACATTGACACCGTTTGGTCCACCACTAAAGTAGACAGAGGCTTGTAATTCAGTAAAGCGGTCTTCAATTTGCTGACGACTATATTTTTTAGTGCCATGAGCTAAAAGGCTTGCCGTAGCGCTACCTATAGTGCGGCTGCCTTTTAAGCTGTCTGGATCCCCAAAGCGAATGGCTAGGTTCGCATGAACCCGATCGCCGCGGGTGGGTTTAGGTAACAGTGCTACGCGTACTATACCTAGCTGATCGTCTAGCTCGATGATTTCGCGTTGTGTGCTGTGGTCAATATTGTTTGGGCTAGGGTCAAAAGCATCGGCTAAGTTCTGATGCGTTTTGCCCTTGTAATCACTCAGTAAAGCCGCGACGTCGGGGGTGTTGGCTTTAGGAGCGCGAGCTAGGGCAGAGGTAGGCTCATAAATACCGTTGGTACGGTTGTCTGCGACTAGCCAGGTTTTTAGTGCGGTTTTGACTTGGTCGAGTTGTACACTTTCAACTTGGTCTCTTGCCCAGAAAAATAAACGCCAGTCTCCGGTGGCGGCACTCTCTGATAGGGCTGCCGCAAGGCTAGCTGGGTCGGCATAGGTTTGAGACCAGCCATTGAGCCATTGGTTGCGAATACGGTCAAGGTCCTCTTGGCTAAGCGCCTGATTTTGTTCTTCAATGGTTTGATTTAGTGTTGTGAGCGCTTGTTGTGGATCCATATCGTCTTTGAGCTCTGCTAAAAATAACGCATAGCCCGGTTGGCGTAGTCCAGCCGCATAACTAAATACACTAGTCGCTAGATTTTTTTCGACCAGATTTTTATACAGTAAGCCCGAGGGAGTATCACCTAAAGCGCTAATACCCAGGCTAAGTGGAGTAAATTGGGGGTCTGCTTCCGCAGGAATATGATATTGCGCGGCCACAATGGGGGAGCCGCCTTGACGACGCACCATAACGGTTTTGCTGCCATGTTGGACTGGCTCTTCGGTATATTCTGGGGGGAGCTCTCTTTCCGGTTTAGGGATAGCGTTAAACTGCTTGGCAATGTGAGCAAGGGTTTGCTCTTCGTCAAACTGTCCGCTGACAATTAGCACTGCATTATCGGGCTGATAATAAAGGCGGTAAAAAGCGCGTAGTTGTTCAATGTCTACCTGCTCTACGTCACTGCGTGCGCCAATGGTGCTTTTGCCATAGTTATGCCACTGGTATGCAGCAGACTGCATGGTCTGCATCAGGACTCTAAATGGGCTGTTTTCCCCACGCTCCATTTCATTGCGCACCACGGTCATTTCTGCATCCAGATCGGCTTTGGCGATACTGGCGTTGACCATGACATCGGCCTGCCAGTCTAAGTACCAGTTTAAGGTTTCTGGGTTAGCAGCAAAAGTGGCATAGTAGTTAGTGCGGTCTAAAGAAGTGGTGCCATTAGCGGCTAAACCCCGCTTAGAAAACTCACCAAGCGCATTTGGCATGCTGGGCGTGCCACGAAAAAGCATATGCTCCAACAAGTGTGCCATGCCTGTCTGCCCATAGTTTTCATGTCTGGAGCCAACCAAATAGGTCATATTAACTGTAGTGTTTGGGCGTGAGGCGTCAGGGGCAAAGAGTACTTTTAAGCCATTTTTTAATCGGTATTCGGTGACACCCTCGACACTGGTGATTTGTTCTACACCAGCAGGCAGGGCATATACTATCGTTGGCGATAAAAAAATACCAATAAGGCTTAAGTAGTGAGCCTGTTTCGCTACAGACTTAAATGCTGTCAACATATAGCCATCCTATGGGTCGGAATTATTTCGAGAGTTGTTGCATGGCGGACTCTAATCCATGCACAGTTAACGGGTACATGCGGTCTTGGAGCAGTTGTCGGATCATGAGCACTGATTGATGATACATCCACCGTTCGGTCTTGGTAGGGTTTAGCCAGACTGTTTTAGGCCATGTTTCTATAAAACGCTGTAACCAAAGGTGCCCAGGTTCTTCATTATGATGCTCGACCGAGCCCCCTACATGAGTGATTTCAAAGGGACTCATGGTGGCATCACCGACAAAAATGACACGCCAGTCCTCATTGTATTTACTCAATACATCTAAAGTAGAAATGCGCTCATCAAAACGTCGGCGATTATTTTTCCAAAGCCACTCATAAGGACAGTTATGAAAATAAAAAACCTCTAAGTGCTTGAATTCGCTACGCGCCGCTGAAAATAGCTCCTCTACGCGTCGAATATGGCTATCCATGCTGCCACCTACGTCAAGCAGCATAAGCACTTTAATTGTATTACGTCGCTCAGGACGCATTTGTATGTCGAGCAGACCGGCTTGTTGGGCGGTGTGGTGGATGGTTTTATCCAAGTCCAGTTCGGTTGCAGCTCCCTCACGTGCAAAGCGGCGTAAGCGCCGTAATGCCATTTTAAAATTTCGGGTGCCTAGTTCAACCTGATCATCGTAATCACTAAACTCGCGCTTTTCCCATACTTTAACGGCGGTGAAATTGCCCTTAGACGGCCCCCCAACGCGAATGCTTTGGGGGTGATAGCCGCCGTGACCAAAAGGGGAGCTGCCGCCTGTGCCTACCCATTTATTGCCACCGGCATGACGCTCCTTTTGTTCTTCTAGGGTTTTTTTAAATTTTTCAATGAGCTCGGCAAGATCATGAGTCGCCAAAGCGGCTTTTTCGGCGTCGCTAAGTTGGCGCTCTAGGGTTTTGATAAGCCAGTCTGCGGGAATGGTATGACCCTCTGCGATCTCTTTGCTAAGCAAGCCATAAAACTGGCCAAAAGCCCGATCATATTTGTCGAATAGGCTTTCGTCTTTGATTAATACCAGTCGGGCTAAGTAGTAGAATTCGTCAATAGAAAGCGCTGCTGCAGAACTACATAGACTTTCGATCAGTGTTATAAACTCTTGAATCGAAACAGGCAGGCGGTGCTGACGTAAAAAATAAAAAAACCGAATAAGCATCATGGGGTTAACGACCGTAGCGCGCAATGCGCTCTAGCAACGATAGGTCTTGTTCATTTTTGATTAATGCACCAATGAGAGGGGGTGTGGCTTGGTCTGCCTGACGGATGCTTTCTGGTGTGGCATCGTGACTAAGGAGCAGTTGTAACCAGTCCAAGAGTTCCGATGTGGATGGCTTTTTCTTTAAGCCTGGTGCATTACGCAAGGCATAAAAAGTATCTAATGCAGCGTGTAGCAAGTCATCGGCGAGTTGCGGGAAGTGGACTTTAACGATGGCGCTGAGCGTGTCGGCATCGGGAAAACGAATGTAATGGAAAAAGCAGCGCCGTAAAAACGCATCGGGGAGTTCTTTTTCGTTATTCGAGGTGATGATAATTAAAGGCCGGTGCTGCGCGCGGATCGTCTGCTGGGTTTCATAAACATGAAACTCCATTTTGTCGATTTCGCGTAGTAAGTCATTAGGAAACTCAATATCTGCCTTATCAATTTCATCAATAAGCACCACAGTGGGCTCAGGGGATTCAAACGCCTCCCAAAGCGCACCTTTTACAATATAGTTGCTGATCTGATGCACCCGCTCATCACCTAACTGTGAATCCCGTAGGCGGGAAACTGCATCGTACTCATAGAGACCTTGTTGTGCTTTGGTCGTGGACTTGATATGCCATTGTAATAAAGGCCGGTTTAATGCAGAGGCAACCTCTTCGGCTAAGAGGGTTTTTCCTGTACCAGGCTCACCTTTGATAAGTAAGGGGCGTTGTAGCGTTAAGGCGGCGTTAACAGCCATTTTTAGGTCGTCTGTAGCGACGTAACGGCGGGTGCCTTCAAAGCGATTAGAGTGACTCATAGGTATTGATTAGATAGAAGTATGACGATAAATCAGTTCAAGATAACGTTCGTTATCCAATGGCTTATTTAAGCGTTGCGCTTCCCAAATTACTTCACCTAAGGCCTCCATAATACGATGGCTTGCCTCGTGCGGGTCAAGAGCAGCAGCAAGACGCTCGTAGGCGGCTTTAATGCCGGGGGGTTGATCAATAGATACTTGTTCCTGAATAGCCAAGTGCATAGATAGGTGTAAAAACGGATTGGTTTGTCCTTTTTCTACCGTGTAATCTTGATTGATCGCCTCTGGCTTTTCAAGTAGCTCATGGTATTCGGGGTGCTGTTGAATCAGCTGCACCGCCATATTTTCTAATGGGCTCACCAGTTGCTTCTGGCGATATTTTTGCCAAGCTTCGATGAAAAATTGACGTACTTGTTCTCGAGACGGGTTAAACATGTAAAGATCCACAAAATGAAATCCATAACATTATGGTAGATGGCTAAAGCCACTTTGTCTTGTTTTGTGACCTTTTTTTAAAATTTTCTCTATGAGGCCAAGTTTTTGTCTCGATTTAGTGATAAAAACACAGGCTTTTTTCGTCTTTAGTACAGATTTAGGCTAAACTCTTATATAAGACTAACGACTCAGATAAAACACTAGGTTTTATCTTCCCTGTTCACTCTATTGGAGCATCCATGTCTTATCAGCATATTAAAGTCCCTGCACAGGGCGAAAAAATTACGGTAAATGCCGATTTCTCTTTAAACGTACCCAATCAGCCTATCATTCCTTATATCGAGGGTGATGGTACCGGTGTTGATATTTCCCCCGTTATGATCAAGGTCGTGGATGCGGCTGTCGAAAAAGCATACGGTGGCGAAAAGAAAATCCACTGGATGGAAGTCTATGCGGGTGAAAAATCCACGCAGGTGTATGGTCCTGATGTTTGGTTGCCCGAAGAAACCCTCGACGCCGTTAAAGACTACGTTGTGTCCATCAAAGGCCCGTTGACCACTCCCGTAGGTGGCGGTATTCGCTCTTTAAACGTGGCTTTACGTCAGCAGCTTGACCTGTACGTATGTCTACGCCCCGTGCGTTACTTTGCTGGTGTACCTTCCCCCGTTAAGGAGCCAGAAAAAACCAACATGGTGATCTTCCGCGAAAACTCTGAAGACATCTATGCAGGTATTGAATTCGAAGCCGAGTCAGCGAACGCTAAAAAATTGATCGAGTTTTTGCAAAATGAACTCGGTGTAAATAAAATCCGCTTCCCCAACACTTCTGGTATTGGTGTTAAACCCGTATCCAAAGAGGGAACGCAGCGTTTGGTGCGCAAAGCCATTCAGTACGCTATTGATAATGATCGTTCCTCTGTGACGCTCGTTCACAAAGGCAACATCATGAAATTCACCGAAGGCGGTTTCCGCGATTGGGGCTACGAGCTAGCGATGAGCGAGTTCGGCGCAGAGCTGATCGATGGCGGCCCATGGTGCAAATTCAAAAATCCTAAAACAGGCAAAGATATTGTTGTTAAAGACTCCATTGCGGATGCGTTCTTACAGCAGATCTTGTTACGTCCCGCTGAATACGATGTGATCGCGACATTGAACCTAAACGGTGATTACATTTCTGACGCATTAGCGGCTCAAGTTGGTGGTATTGGTATTGCTCCTGGCGCTAACTTATCCGACTCGGTGGCCATGTTCGAAGCCACCCACGGTACAGCACCTAAGTACGCTGGTAAAGACTATGTAAACCCAGGTTCTTTGATCTTATCGGCCGAAATGATGCTACGTCATATGGGCTGGACAGAAGCCGCTGATTTGATCATCAGCAGCATGGAAAAAGCCATTCAGTCCAAAAAAGTCACCTATGACTTTGCCCGACTCATGGAAGGCGCGACTCAGGTTTCCTGCTCTGACTTTGGTAATGTCATGATCGAAAACATGTAAATCTGTTTTTGGTAGCCTGATTGTTATGCCAAACCCGTATCACCGATGGTGGTACGGGTTTTTTAAAGGCTGGATGAAAGAGCTTATTTGCCGTAAGGGGTATTATTTTTATTTAATAAATCACGACTTATTTTTATAACAAGCTCGATTGGAATATTTTGTATATTGAGATCTGGTGGGCAGAGCATTTGACTATGAGAGTGAGGCAAAAACCACTCAGGATTAGATTGATAATATAGGCCTATAAAAGGTTTAATTAAACATTGACTAATATGTGATGGCCCACAGTCGTTACTAATAGTTAAACGACTGTTCTCTACGATAGTGATTAGAGCTGGTAGGGATAAATTTTCCTGAAAATGCATAGGAAAAGAGGCTGGAGCATGCTCTAAGAGGAATTGTTTTTCTTGCTTTTCATTGGGACCTAATATTATTTGAAAACTCATATGAGGAAAATCGAGATAAAGCTGCTGCATAACTGTCCAGTATTTCTCTATTCCCCATTTTTTATGTTCACCGCCACCTGCGCCAGGCATGATACAAATACTGTTCGAAGGTTTTGTATCCTGAACGAAACTTAGCATAGCTTCACGTAAGAGTAGAAGAGGGGAGGTATCGATAGCAAGAAGATGTAGTAAAGGCTGTAAGTGTGTGAGAGCTCGATATTGCTCTGTATCACATGGAGTGTGATGATCAAAAAGTCGATTTAAATAAGCGGAGCGTACACTAAGTCCTACAGATAAAGGGATGCCTTTTAGATATTTAATAAAAGGAGCGCCGTCCATACTAGGGCGCATAGAGTATATAAAATCCGTATTGTTTGGGATATTACGTAGGGTTTGCCAAAAGTTTTTTGGCTCGGCATGGCCTTCAATCCATGCAATTTGTTTATAAAAATAAGTTAGATTTTTATCAGAAAGAACGTGAAGCTCCTTGGCCTTTAGATACTTTTTTATAAAAAAAAGAGCCGGGATATTAACGATGTTTGCTCCAAAAAAACTGCGGGAACGGAGTAGTACGACAGCTGTATCCATAAGTAAAACTAAAATAAAAAATATAATAATCTTGAAATCACAAGCATTTTATGTCAGATAAATAAAAAAACGGCCATAACAAACGTTATGACCGCAAAGGAGACGACAGGTAAATAGTGTATAGGCTTATGCTTTAGCTGTTTCTTGTTGGTGCATACTGCCGTGCTCTTCAAAGCGTAAGTGCCATGATAAGGCCTCCTCTAGGAGGTGAGGTGTATGACCGCCACGTTGGCAAGCGCGCTCAAAATAATCCTGAAGTGCGGCTTGGTAATCTGGGTGAACACAGTTTTGGATGACGAGCTCGGCTCGTTCGCGTGGGGCTAAACCACGTAAATCAGCCAAGCCCTGTTCGGTGACAAGAATATCCACATCGTGCTCGCAATGATCTACGTGCGACACCATGGGGACTACACGACTAATCGCTCCCCCTTTAGCCAGGGATTTGGTCACAAAAATAGATAGGTGAGCATTGCGGGCAAAATCCCCTGAGCCACCAATCCCATTCATCATTTTGGTTCCGCTTACATGGGTGGAGTTGACATTGCCATAGAGATCAAACTCTAAGGCGGCATTGATAGCAATAATCCCCAAACGGCGTACGATTTCGGGGTGGTTGCTGATCTCTTGAGGACGCAGCACAATACGATCCCGATATTGATCAAGATGGCTGAAAAAATGCTGCATCATAGGAGCGGTTACGGTGATTGAGGATGCCGAAGCAAAGCGCAGCTGCCCAGATTCGAGTAAATGAAAAGCGCTGTCTTGTAGGACCTCGGAATACATGGTGAGATCTTTAAAATCAGACTCCACTAGCCCCTGAGTGACGGCGTTGGCGATGCTACCTATGCCGACCTGTAGCGGGAGGAGAGAGTGATCTAGACGCCCTTCAGCGACTTCGTTTTCTAAGAAGCGCACAATGTGTTGAGCAATAGATTGCGTTTCGGAGTCGGGAGGAGTTGCAGTAGAAGGGCTGTCTAGGGTATCGGTAAGCACAATAGCGACGATACGCTCGGGGTCAACTGCAATAGCGTTTGTACCTAAGCGTTGATTCACGCTGGTTAATGGGATGGGGGCACGGCCAGGGCGTTTTTTAGGTAAGTAGATATCATGAAAGCCCTCGAGTTCGGCGGGCATAGCGGTGTTGAGTTCAACAATCACCTGCTTGGCTTGAGCAACAAAACTGGCTGAGTTGCCGACAGAAGTACTTGGCACTATGTGGCCGTCTTCGGTGATCGCAACGGCTTCAATTACAGCTACATCAATGGGCTTACCGGGTTCTGCACGTAAATGCTCGGCGAGCTCGGATAAATGCTGGTCATAGAACAGTACTTTGCCTTGGTTAATCGCACGTCGCATGGTGGCATCGACCTGAAAGGGTGAGCGGCGAGCTAACACATTGGATTCTGCCATTAAACCATCGCTGTTATTACCCAAGGAAGCACCGGTAAAAAGCGTTAGATTTAATGGGCCTTGTGTTGCCGCTTTGGCGGCCAGAGCGATAGGAATGGCTTTGCTGTCTCCGGCGCGGGTAAAACCACTCATACCGATTGTCATGCCTGCTTGGATAAACTGCACCGCTTGCTCAGCTGGCATGACTTTATTGTGCAAGCTCGATAAACGAATACGTTGCTGCCACATAGATTGCTCCTATCATATGTTGTTTTTGTACTATGAGTTCAGCATAGCATTACAAATATGACTAAAATCTTTGCATATCATTCCTTTTGTCTATGCCATGTTAAATGTGATTGCGTTGCGCTATTTTGTAGAAACGGTGCGCTTAAGTAGTTTTACCGCAGCTGCACAATCGCTGGGGGTTAGCCAGTCGACGGTCAGTAAAATGATAAAAAACCTCGAGGATCAGATGGGAGAGCAGCTTATTATTCGTAATGGAAAACCCTTACTGTTGAGCGATACCGGCCGGATGCTTTATGAAAAAGGGGCGGCGGTTATTGATGCACTTTTGCATTTGGAAAAAGAGGTTCACGAGATCCAGGCATTGCGTAAAGGACGCGTTCATATCGGTATTCCCCCTATGATCAATCTGTTATTTACCGATGTGATGAAGCATTTTAGAGAGCAATATCCCAACATTGCGTTACATATTCAAGAGCAGCCTGGACCGGCGATTGAGCAGTTAGTGGCTAAAGATGAGCTGGATGTAGGTTTTAGTATTGCGCCGATTGACCAGTACTTACCTGTGGTTGGGCAGGCGGTGGCAAGTTATCCTGTTTATGCTATTTTCACGCCTGAATTGTTGCCACGCAGCAAAAGTGGGTTAAGCCTAGCTCAAGTCGCTAAAAAACCACTTTTATTATTGAACGATGATTTTGGTTTGACGCGTTTATTGCGACAGCGTTTTGCAAAAGAACAATTACAGCCACGGATTTATGCACAAAGCAGCCAGTGGGACTGGTTAATTTCGATGGCGCAAGCTGGGTTGGGGGTGGCGCTATTACCAGAGCCGTTTTGTCAGCGTTTGCCTGAAACGCTAACTTATCGCTTGATTGAAGAGTCGGAGCCATTATTTTGGCAGGTAGTGTTGTTATGGAATGGTCGTTATTTATCTCAGGCGGCACGGGCGTGGTTGGAGTGCTGTCAGGATTTGCTTGGAGGCACGTGGCTAGAAGCAGAGGAAAGCGAGCTATAAATAGGTGCACCGCCCATACATAAAAAAACCCCAAGCATGTATTAAGGCTTGGGGTAAGGGATGATGGATAAAATGATCAGTCGTTATCAGCGCCACGATAACGCTTATAAGGCAGAATATTCCAGGTGCGCTCTTGCAACCCCTCGGGACATAAGGAGGGGGGGATTTCCTCGAGCAGCTTTTTGGCTACAGCAAGCTCGCGCTCGACTTCGGCGCGGTCTTGGTACATGAACTCGTCCGAGGCGGACTCTGGAGCTTGTTTCAGCTTTTCTTCTAGGTCGCTAATGATACGCTCTTGCTGAGCGCGCATGGCCTGACGTGCGTCTTCCTGCCAAGTGGGTTGTAGATTACGGTTATGGTCGAGAAGCGCATTGTATTCGCTATAAACATCCGCATAGATGTCTGTTGCATGGTTACGTGCATCTAAGGTAGCGGCTTCTAGGTCGCGCACGTTAAGAGTAGATGGATCCAGTGGTTGCGGACGTTTTGTACCACCTAAACGCGTGTAGTTAACGTAGAAGGGGTACATGCTTTGGATGACTTTGGCGACAGGTAATGTGCCCTCAGCATTTTCATCCACGCCTTTAGGTTGTACCCCTTGGATACCGGCTAACGCGGACTCTGGGCGTACGACCTCTTTGGGGGGGATAATGCCATGACGCAGCATTTCGCGTATGCCTGTGCCAGAGATATTTAAGCGATAGCGTTCGTCATGCGAGCAGGTCTGGGTGGTGGCATGCGAAGCGCAACGAGCACAGTAGAACACCTCGTGAAAGAGACGGACATCGATACCGAGCTCTTCGGGGGTAAACTGGTCAAAAATACTATGGCTAGCGTATTTATCGTAATAACTACCGATACCAGCGTGGTCTCGCCCGATAAGAGCATGAGTACACCCATAGTTTTTCATGATGAGGGCATGCAGTACGGTTTCGCGCGGGCCCGCAAAAATATAGGTAACACGCAAGGGCGATAAAATGGAGCGGTTTTTTGGATAATACGTATCGAGCACGTTCCGATAAGCGAGCATGCGGTATTCGTGGCGTACGTATTCGCGCTTAGCCATTTCGACAAGGGGTTGTAAAAATAAGCCGTCTACTTCTTCGAGGGCATTACGGTGAATATATTCGTGACCGCGGTGTAAAGGGTTCGCCCCCGTAATAAAACCAGCAACCGAGTTGAATTTTAATTCCTCGTAAAACAAATGCCAGGTGTCTTTGGGCTCGCGGCGTAGTTTTTCAAAAGGCCCCCAATCCACGCGGTTAAGTAAATGTAAGGTACCGCCTAAAGACGTATCCCCCATGCGGCGATAGATGGAGTCGACACCAGGGTGGTTGCGATCAGTGGTGCCAAATAGGTTTTGTGCCCGATGCGCCTTGTCATAGGCAAAAATATCTTCAATATCTAAGATGGCAACGGGTTCATTATTAGCATCCGTAAGGGCAACCTGATCCCCAATTTTTAAGGACTTGATCGTTTCTGCGTTCTTGTCCCCAATGGGGGCGAAGCTCAGGGGTACGGGCCAAATGGTTCCGTTACTGAGGCGCCCGTCTTTAAGTACCGATAAATAATCGGCCTCGCTCATAAAGCCTTTGTTAGGCGAAAGCACCCCAGTGGTGATCATTTCGATGGTGATGATGGCCTCGAGGTCCACGCGAATCGAGGGCAACTGGCGAGCGCGTTCGATTTCAGCTTGGCGTAGGTGTTCAGGTACGACCTGATTGACCAATGTGCCCCCATGGGGTTGTTGGGGGTATTGATCGAAACGTAATTGTGTTGACTCCATAGATCCTCCGTATTTTTTGGTCGTGATGTCTAAGCGTTTTTAATAGTAGCGACCGTTGCTTATTGATCTTAATATAACTAGAAAAAGCCCCTAAAGTCATTAGGCTATACCAAAGTAGGAGATATGTATGTTGCCCGCTTGGGTCATTCTTGCCTCTTTTCTCTATGCTGCTATTTTGTTTGCGATTGCGTGGGTAGGGGATCGGCACCCTTTATATACTCAGCGTCCTTGGCTGCGCCCTACGGTTTATAGCTTAGCGTTAGCGGTCTATTGTTCATCATGGACTTTTTATGGGGCGGTTGGTTCGGCAGTTCGCTATGGCTGGGGCTATTTGCCTATTTATCTAGGCCCTTTTTTGATGTTGATGTTCGGGTGGCGCTTAATTGAGCGACTCGCTTTGGTGGCGCAGTCCCAAAATACGGTATCGATAGCCGATTTTATGGCCAGCCGTTATGGGCGATCGCAGCGTCTAGCAGGCTTAGTGGCATTAATTGCTGTGATTGCTGGAGTGCCCTATTTGGCTTTGCAGTATAAAGCGGTGACCTTGAGCTTAACGGTGTTAACAGGGAAAGAAATTCAAGCGACCATTTTTGGTGACCCCGCCTTATACGTGGCGATTATCATGGCGCTGTTTTCTATCCTGTTTGGAACACGGCAGGTAGATGCTACGGAGCATCGGCCAGGGTTGATGTTAGCCGTAGCATTTGAGTCGCTGGTTAAGCTCATTGCATTGATTGCGGTTGGATTTTTTGCGTTGATTTGGGCGAATAAAAACCAACTCGATGTGTATGGAGCGGTGCAAACTTTAGTTGAGCAAGCCCCCCCGGTTGGATTTTTAGGACAAACGCTATTGGCTTTTGCGGCCATTATTTGTTTGCCCCGTCAGTTTCATGTTGCGATCGTGGAATGTGGGGATGTGGTGGATGTACGCCGCGCTCGATGGTTATTTGGTTTTTATTTGGTGATTGTCAGCTTAATGGTGTTACCCATTGCGGCGGTAGGGGTACATTTATTTGGTGATAAGGCCAGTGTACCCGCAGACAGTTTTGTGTTGGCTTTGCCGCTATCGCAAAACCAAATGACTTTAGCGCTTGCTGCATATATTGGTGGCTTTTCTGCGGCAACGGGTATGGTAATTGTGACCAGTGTGGCCCTATCGACCATGGTCAGTAATGATTTAATCATGCCATTATTATTACGGCGTGGGTGGGCGCAGCAGCCACAAGGTGATATGTCCGCGACCGTATTGTGGATTCGGCGTTTTGCTATTTTAGTGGTGGCTGCCGCCGCATATGGTTATTACTTTGGTAGTGGTAGTGACACAGCTTTGTCCGCTTACGGTTTAATGGCTTTTGCTGCGGTGGCGCAGTTTGCTCCTGGGCTCATTGGTGGGTTGTACTGGCAGGGGGCAAGTCGTCAAGGCGTAGAAGTTGGCTTGGTGCTGGGCTTTGCTGTGTGGACGTATACCTTGATGCTGCCGGCGTTAACAGAGTCGGGTTGGTTTGCTTCCGATTGGCTACAACATGGTTTATTCGGCATGTTGTGGCTAAAGCCGTATCAGCTGTTTGGTTTAACTGGGTGGGACCCTTTAACTCACGGCACTTTCTGGTCTTTACTACTTAATACCTCAGCATTTCTGCTCGTGTCTTTGTATAAGCGTCCGGGGCTAGGAGACCGATTACGTGTTGAGCCGTTTTTGGATCCTTATGCGCAACGCCGTCGCTTGGCTGCTTCTGCTTGGAATGGTGAGATTTTTGTTCAAGACTTATTGGCGTTAGCGGGACGCTTAGTAGGAGAGAAAAAAGCACAATGGGATTTTGATAAAGAGGCCCAGCGACGTGGACAGGCGCTGCATCAAGATCTACGCGCTGATAGTGAGTGGATTCAATTTACCGAGTTGATGTTGGCGGCAGCGATTGGGGCGGCTTCTGCGCGTTTAGTATTAACGAGCGCATTACGTGGTACTGGCATGGAGATTACAGCAATTGTCTCGATCCTAGATGAGGCAGGGCAAGAGCTGCGTTTTAATCGCGATATTTTATTAGCGACGTTAGAAAACCTGGATCAGGGTGTGAGCGTTGTAGATGCGGATATGTGTTTAGTGGCTTGGAATCAACGTTATCAACAACTTTTTGATTATCCTGCTGGTATGTTGTACGTGGGGCGTCCGGTCGCTGATTTAATTCGCTTTAATGCCAAGCGAGGAAAAATTCAACATCGCGATGAGCAGGATATTGAGCAAGCGGTGAGCCGGCGTATTGCTTTTATGCGTGCGGGCACGTCTCATGTTTTTCAGCGCACATTAAATAATAAGCAGGTTATTGAGCTGCGGGGGCGGCCTTTGCCGGGTGGGGGTTATGTGACAAGCTACACCGATGTCACAGAATATAAACGGGTAGAACGAGAGCTTTTAGAAATCAACGAAAATCTAGAGCAGCGTGTTCAAGAGCGCACTCAAGAAGCGGAGTTGGCACAACTGTCTCGCACGCATTTTTTGACGGCCGTCAGTCATGATGTATTGCAGCCAATTAACGCGGCGCGCTTATTTGCTTCGGCGTTGTATGGGAGCAAAGACCCAACAGAAATGCAGCATTTGGCCGAGCGAGTCGATGCGTCTTTGCGTGCTGCCGAGGAGCTATTAGATGGGCTGCTGGACATTTCCCAGTTGGATGCAGGTGCATTAAAACCAGAAATTACTGTATTTGATGCGCAAGAGCTTTTGCAAGACTTGTTAGAGCAGTACGCACCGCTTGCACAACGACGCCAATTACGACTACGCATGTATATGCGCCCCGTTTATGTACGTAGTGATCATCGCCTTTTACGACGCGTACTTCAGAATTTTATGGCGAATGCTTTGCGTTATACCCGGCAGGGGCGCATTATTCTTGCCGGTCGAGTCCGAGGCGATCAAGTCGAATTTCAAGTATGGGATAGCGGCCAAGGGATTCCACCACATCATCTTGAACAAATATATGCCGAGTTTCATCGTTATGAACAAAGTTTTGATTGGGGAGAGCGGGGTTTGGGGCTTGGCTTATCCATTTGTCAGCGTATCGCGGCTTTATTAGGGCATGCGTTGCGAGCCCAGTCTACGGTAGGTAAAGGCAGTATGTTTAGTATTCAAGTTCCTCTTGCTCAAAAACATGAACCGACCCCCGTGAGTGCTTTAGCTAAGCAAAACTTACAGCTTCCTTTAGCTGGTTTACGCGTGTTGTGCCTGGATAATGATGTGGAGATTTTAATGGGTATGCAGGCCCTATTGTCGCAATGGGGGGTAGAGGTCATCACGGCGATCACAATTGATGAGGCCTTAACCAAGATGGATTTGGATCCTCAGGTGCTTTTGGTGGATTTTCATTTGCATGATCGGCTAGATGGCTTGGATGCATTGGATGCTTTACGAGAAAATGCGCGTCATTTGCATGGTGCGTTACTGACCGCGGATGGCAGTGATGAGTTAAAACAACGTGCCCGCCAGCGTGGGTATTTGGTGCTAACCAAGCCAGTTAAGCCGGCCTCGTTGCGGTCTTTTTTGGCAGCCCATTATCGTAGTTAAAATTGCCCCGTATCCGTTTGGTTTTGCAATAAAAGCTGGTTGGCAATGAGAACAGCTTGGGTGCGATTATTTACCCCTAGCTTGCGTAAAATAGCCGTCATATGGGTTTTGATCGTCGCCTCAGATACGCCTAATTCATGGGCGATCTGCTTGTTAAGCTGACCAGTGCTGACCATTTGTAATACGCGAAATTGTTGTGGTGTGAGCTCGCTGAGTAGCTGTGCGGCTTTTTTCTCATCAGGGCTAATGGGGGGCAATGCGAGGGCCTCCTCGGGTAGCCATGTATCCCCTAAAAGAATTTGTTGTAAGGCCACACTGAGTGTTTGGCTATCAGCAGACTTAGGAATAAACCCCATCGCTCCATGATCAATGGCTCGGCGCATAAGCACCGGGTCTTCGTGAGCAGAGATAATCACAATAGGTAAAAGAGGATGTTGGGCGCGCAGGTGTACCAGTGCGCTATAGCCGGCGGCGCCTGGCATTGTTAGATCTAATAACAGTAAATCTGCGTTGGGGCGATCTTCGACAAGAGCATATAACGAACTAATGGTATTCGCTTCATAAATGGTCGCGCTAGGATAAAGTTTAGTAACGAGCCCACGCAGAGCCTCTCTAAATAAAGGATGATCATCCGCAATAAGTAGTTCGTTCATTGTTGTATACGCCATAAAGCACAAAGGGAGCCGCGGCTCCCTTTAATAATAGTCAAAAAGACAGCTTAGTGAGCGCTTGCTTGGCTGGCCCCTAAACCGGTTTGACTACGTACGGTAAGTGCATCGAAAGCAACCTTTTCACGGGTAGCCTCTGGGCTTTTATCAAGGACAGAGAATAACCAGATTGCACCAAAAGCTAAAGGGATGGATAGAATACCCGGGTTGGGGAAAGGCGTAATTGGCTCAGCAAAACCAAAGACGTCTACCCACACCGTAGAGCTTAACATTACCCAAATCGTAGCCGTAATTAAACCGAGGAAACCACCAATTGCTGCACCGCGAGTCGTACAACCACGCCAAGAAATGGAGAGCACCAAGACGGGGAAGTTGGAGCTAGCGGCGATAGCAAAAGCCAAACCAACCATAAACGCGACGTTTTGGTTTTCGAACACAATGCCTAGAATAATAGACAAAATACCGAGCGCAACAGTAGAGATTCGAGAAATGCGCATTTGGTTGTGCTCAGTGGCCTCGCCTTTGGCAATGACGTTAGCGTAGAGGTCATGGGAAATCGCTGCAGCACCGGCTAGAGCCAACCCCGCGACAACGGCAACAATCGTAGCAAAGGTTACGGCCGCTAAAAACCCAAGCAGTAAGTCGCCCCCGACGGCGTTCGCTAAATGCACCGCCACCATATTCGTACCACCAATTAGACTTTTGATCATATCAAAATTGCCATCGGCGTCCGTGATGTAGTATTCGGGATGTTGTACTAGTAAGGCAATTGCCCCAAAACCAATAATAAAGGTCAGAATATAGAAATAACCAATAAAGCTGCTAGCCCAAATTACGGATTTACGTGCTTCTTTGGCATCTGCTACGGTAAAAAATCGCATTAAAATATGCGGTAACCCAGCCGTACCAAAGGCCAGCGCAATTCCTAAAGACAGAGCATTAAGCGGGTTGCCACTGACAGAAGAGCCTGGAGCTAAAATACCACGACCATCGGGGTGTACCGTGACGGCTTCGGTTAAGAGCTCATCCACATTAAAGCGGAAAGCCGCTAACACCAAAAAGGTCATAAGAGTAGCGCCAAATAGCATGAGCACAGCTTTGATGATTTGGACCCAAGTGGTTGCCGTCATCCCCCCAAAGGCCACGTAGATCATCATGAGAGATCCGACGATGACCACGGCGAGCTTATAGTCAATACCAAAGAGTAAAACAATAAGCTTACCAGCCCCTACCATTTGGGCGATCAGATAGAGAGCGATAATTAAAAGGGATGCGCTCGCAGCCAAAATACGCATAGGGGTTTGTTTTAGACGAAATGAGGTAACGTCGGCAAAATTGTAGCGACCCAGGTTGCGTAGTCGTTCAGCAATTAAAAACATTACGGTTGGCCAGCCAAACATAAAGCCGATGGCATAGATCATACCGTCAAAGCCGCTAACATAGACCATACCTGCGATCCCTAAAAAGGAGGCAGCAGATAAGTAGTCACCCGCAATCGCTAAGCCATTTTGAAAACCCGTAATACCGCCCCCCGCTGTATAGAAATCAGAGGTGGTTTGAGTGCGTCTGGCAGCCCACCAGGTAATAACCATGGTGGCCGCAATAAACACCAAAAACATAATAATGGCGGAAGTATTACTTTTGTTTTCTGTTGCCGCATGGGCTAAGGATGAGGACCCAGCGAGCAAAATCAACGAAGAGAGCCATTTGTTCATTTTTGGATCTCCTGAATAATGTCTTTGAGTAGTGGGTCAAAGATCTTATTAGATAAATAGACGTACAAAGCAACTAAAATACTGGCGCTGATTAATACTAGGGTTGCGGTAAATACGCCAATACTGATGGTCATGTTGCCAATGGGACGTCCAAATAGTTCAGGGTCAAAAGCTAACGTTAAAATAAAACCCGCATAAATAATGAGAGTGATCACAAAAAAAGTCAGGCTAATACGGTTGCGTCGTTGTAATAGCTCTTGATATTTAGGATTTCGGATCACCTCTGCGACGAGATCGCGCGATGAACTCATGATTGTCTCCTTGATGTTTTTTTGCATCGTTAAGGGTTTATTGCATTAGGCAATAAGGTGGCGTATGTATACGCTCTGTGTCATCAATATACGTTTAGTATGGCTTTTCTAATACGCGACTTTGGTTGTAGATTTTTCAGATATTAAGGGGTTTTGGTAGTACACTGTAGACGAACGATGACACGCTAAGGAGTATTCACTATGCAGTCTGTGCAAACCGTAGAGGACTTTGCGTTATTAATTCGTAATCGACGGCGGGCATTAGGATTAAGCCAAGCGCAGTTAGCAGAAAAAGTCGGTGCAAGTCGACAGTGGCTTATTGATATTGAAAAAGGGAAGCCGCGGGCGGAATTAGGGATGGTGTTACAGGTGCTTGCTGAGCTTGATGTGCAGCTGCAGGTGAAAACGGCACGTGCTCGACGCCGTGAGACCATAGATAAGGATCAGGGCGAAGCACAGATTCAGGCTTTAGCACAGGCGTTTCAGTTTTTAGATAAGTAACTTCAAGTATTAGTAAAGCTTATTAGGGCTATAAACCTAGTGCATACCCTAAGTGTCAAAGCCTAAAAGATAAGGCACAATAGCTACATGCAGGTGAGGAGACGACAACAGCCCAAAAGGGCGGTGCCGTAAAACGGCTTAGCAGTACCTATAACTAGAATAAAACCCACAAAAGCCAATCTGAAATCCAGATTGGCTTTTGTGCTTTCTAGTAGGCTAGCTAGAGACTGCTTTTAGAAAAAACGTTAAGTACAACAACCCCAGCGACAATGAGTCCAATACCGATAAAGCCGGCCAGATCAAGCGATTGCTTAAATAAAACAAAACCAATAATCGAAATTGCGACAATTCCTACCCCTGACCAAATGGCATACGCAATGCCCACAGGAATATGTCGCAAAGATAAAGATAAGCAGAAAAAAGCAATCGCATAGCCCACTATTGTGACTAGGGAAGGCCAAAGTCGAGTAAAGCCTTCTGCGCTTTTTAAGGCACTGGTGGCAATAATTTCAGCCACGATAGCAATAGATAAATAAGTCCAGCTCATGATGTTAATGGCGGGCAGAATGCCGTAGTAAGACTTTGACTGCGCCGCTTCCTCCTTCGTGTGGTTCGCAGTTGGTAAAAGCAAGCACAAAGTCCAATTGACTAAGCCAACGTCTTACCGTGGTGGGTAGAATTGGGCCGGCTTGTTTAGAGCCATAGCCTTTTCCGTGCACAATACGTATGCATCGGAACTGTTCCGCTAGACTATGTTGTAAAAAATAATCTAAACGAATACGAGCTCGATCTACTGTTGCGCCGTGTAGATCAATACTATTTTGAATTGGCCAGCGCCCTTTTTTAAGATGCCGTAATACATCTGTGCCACAAATAGGATTAAGGTACTCGGCAAGAGGTGTGGTTGCGCTATCCCAAGGGTCATAAAAATCAGAGGTGGCGTGTAAAGCGGTTAAATGGCTTTGCCCCATCGCATGCTGCTGTCGTTGGCGCTTTTCGGCGTTGTAGGGCTTGGAAGTGGCAGGGCGTGGATGATGACGAGGGGTGGCTTTAAGTGGTATTACCCCTTTGACAGCTTGTCGAAATAAGGCTTGATCCTCGGCTTGTAGTGGAGAGCTAGGGAGGGTAGGGGACTGCATAGACGCAAAAGTCTCGCCCGTTGAGGCGAGACGAGCGCGCTCTTCCCTTGGCGGTGCAGAGGGTTGAGCGCGCAATTGTTTGCGCAAGGTTTTAAGCTGCTTAAGCTGCTTAAAGGAGGGGGATTTATTTGCCTTCACTCTCTAACCAACGCTGTGCATCTAAGGCGGCCATACAACCGGTGCCCGCACTGGTAATAGCCTGACGGTAAATGGTATCTTGAACATCGCCAGCTGCAAAAACGCCGGGAACAGAAGTCATGGTGGCTAAACCCTCGCGCCCATTGCGAGTGATAATATAACCATTATCCATTTCTAGCTGGTCTTTGAAAAGCTCGGTATTGGGGTGGTGACCGATAGCAATAAACACACCCATGACATCAAGCTCTTCGGTGGTATTGTCCTGATTGTTGCGCAAACGCACTCCTGTGACACCCGAAGCATCGCCTAAGACTTCATCCAGCTCGTAGAACAGTTTCAGTTTAATATTGCCGTTTTCAACACGATCCATGAGCTTGTCGGTTAAGATGGGCTCGGAACGGAAGGTATCGCGACGGTGAACTAATGTTACGGTTTTACAAATGTTGGACAGGTACAATGCTTCTTCAACGGCTGTGTTTCCACCACCAACGACGATAACGTCTTGGCTTTTATAGAAAAAACCGTCGCAGGTGGCACAACCAGACACGCCCCGACCCATAAATTCTTGTTCTGAAGGCAAGCCAAGGTACATGGCTGAGGCACCTGTGCATATAATCAGTGAGTCACATGTGTATGTGTTGCCACTGTCACCTTGTAAAGTAAATGGACGCTGCTTTAAATCTACCGATACAATTTGATCTACGATGAGCTCAGTTTCAAAGCGTTCCGCATGGGCTTGGAAGCGAGCCATGAGATCTGGGCCTGTAACACCGTTTGCATCGGCTGGCCAGTTTTCTACATCGGTGGTTGTCATTAGCTGCCCACCTTGTTCTAGACCGGTAATTAAAACCGGATTTAAATTAGCGCGAGCAGCATAGATGGCTGCCGTATACCCAGCAGGGCCAGAGCCGAGGATTAAAACTTTAGCGTGCTTAACAGTAGACATATTTATATTTCCCAAAAATCAATGACCAGCCAATTATAATGAGTCATGGCTAGAATACCTGTAACTTCAAATCGATCTGCAAAAAACGTCCGTAATGGGCCGTCTATTTGGCAACAACGACTGAGCACCCTAATGCGCGAAGCGCGTTGGGTGGTGTTTTTATTGCTTGCTACTTGGTTATCTTTGGTTCTGTTTACGTGGAATAGTTCCGATCCGGCATGGTCGCAATCTTTACACGCAGGCAGTATCCATAACCAAGGCGGCAAGCTGGGTGCTTATGTATCCGATATTCTGTATTATCTGTTCGGCTATAGCACCTGGTTGTGGGTAGCACTATTGGTTCAACGGTTAATCGTTGGCTTTTATCGTATTACCTCTATTGTAATGCCTAGTGCAAAAATTCAAGAACCCCTACCGCGCGTGCCGTGGGAGCTTGGGGTGGGCTTTGTTTTGCTATTGATCGGTGCAATAGGCTTTGAGGCCTTGCAAAGTCGCATAGGTTTAGATCTACCGGCAGGGCCGGGTGGCCAGGTTGGGCAGTTACTCGCTCATTTCCTGATTTTGTACCTAGGGATGGCCGGCGGTATTATTGTGCTGCTTTTGGCTCTATGTATTGGTGCGAGCTGGTTCTTCCGCTTTTCTTGGTTAAATGTTGCCGAGACAATCGGTAGCTGGGTAGAGCAGGCGTTTTTCTGGCTCATGCGTCAAAAGGCCACATGGGAAGACCGTCGGGTTGGGCAGGAAAATAGCGCTAACCGCAAAAAAAGCTTGCTAGCCAAGCATAAGCCAGAGCAAACAGAAACGTCAGAGCGTATGGAGCCTGTATTAACTGCTACGGAAATCCAGACACGTGCTGAGCCAACTTTGGGTGGGGGGGCAACGAGCCAAGCGGCTTCTTTGGTGGCCGATCCGCCTTCTCGTCCTTATAAGCATCCTATTTTTGATGATCCAGATCCAACTCCGGCGAATGTTATGCCTGAACCGGATACGGTGCCTGTTCGTCCTATACAGAAGCAAACCCAGGTAACAGTGACTAAAGCCGCAAAGCTACCTACCGAGGTCGGTTTGCCGCCGCTTGACCTGTTAGACCCCGCCGAAGCCTTAGGTGAACCAATTTCAGAGGAAACGCTGGAGTTTACTTCCCGTTTAATTGAGAAAAAGCTAGGTGATTTTGGGGTGAATGTGACCGTCATGGAGGCTCAGTCTGGACCCGTGATTACGCGTTATGAGATTGAGCCGGCGACAGGGGTAAAAGGAAATCAGATCGTCAACCTTTCAAAGGATTTAGCGCGCTCGTTGAGCTTGGTCGATATACGTGTGGTGGAAACCATTCCTGGTAAAAACCTAATGGGTCTGGAGCTGCCTAATCCACAGCGGCAGATGGTTCGTCTTGAGGAAATCATCGGCTCGGAAAGTTTTGTTAACAGCAAGTCCCTTTTAACGGTGGCCTTAGGTAAAGATATTGCTGGGCACGCCGTGGTGGCGGATTTAGCGCGCATGCCACATTTGCTTGTAGCGGGTACGACAGGGTCGGGGAAATCTGTGGGGATTAACGCCATGATTTTATCCATTCTGTATAAAGCAAATCCAGATCAGGTGCGTATGATTCTCATTGATCCCAAAATGCTGGAAATGAGCATCTACGAAGACATTCCTCATTTGCTGGCTCCCGTGGTAACCGATATGCGCGAGGCGGCGAATGCGTTGACCTGGTGCGTGAACGAAATGGAGCGACGCTATAAGCTCATGAGTAAAATGGGGGTGCGTAATCTTGCGGGCTTTAATAACAAAATTAAAGAGGCTCAAGCACAAGGGGAATCCATTCCCAATCCTTTTTCTTTAACGCCAGATGCCCCCGAACCATTAGAAACGCTGCCATTTATTGTGGTGGTTATTGATGAACTTGCCGACCTAATGATGGTGGCAGGTAAAAAAATCGAAGAACTCATCGCACGCTTAGCGCAAAAGGCGCGTGCAGCGGGGATCCATTTGGTTTTAGCCACACAGCGTCCCAGTGTGGATGTGATTACTGGGCTTATCAAAGCCAATATCCCTACCCGTATTTCTTTTCAAGTATCATCCAAAGTGGATTCGCGCACGATATTAGATCAGATGGGGGCAGAAACCTTATTAGGCCAAGGGGATATGTTGTATTTACCACCAGGTACTTCGGTGCCGATCCGAGTGCATGGTGCTTTTGTAGCCGATGATGAGGTACATCGGGTCGTCGAGTACTTAAAAGAGCAAGGCGAGCCCGATTATATTGAAGGCATTCTGGAAGGCGGCGCTCCAGGGGAAACCGGTGATGGGCTCAATGCGATTACGGGTTTTGCAGACACAGAAACGGACCCGCTTTATGATCAAGCGGTTGCTTTTGTGTTAGAGAGCAAGCGGTCTTCGATTTCTGCGGTGCAGCGCCAGTTGCGTGTGGGTTACAACCGTGCCGCGCGCTTGGTAGAGCAAATGGAAAAAGCCGGCATTGTATCGCCGATGGGACCCAATGGGAGTCGAGAGATTCTTGTTCCGCATGCCGATGAATAACCCCATGCGTTTTTATTTGACAAGGTCAACATGATGATTTCATTTTGGAAAAAAATGGCGGTTGTAGCGAGTGCGCTTTGTGTCAGTGCCTCGCTTTATGCGCAAAGCGCTACGGATCAGTTACGACAGTTTGTACAAGAGGTTCGCAGTGCCACAGGTAAATTCACGCAGCACACCATGGACGCACAAGGGCAAGCACGGCCAGAGCAAGCGGGAGAGTTTGCTTTTCAACGCCCTGGAAAGTTTAAATGGCAGGTACTTAAGCCTTATGAGCAGCTAGTTTTGTCTGATGGTAAGCAGCTTTATCAATATGACCCCGATTTAAATCAGCTTACTCAGCGCCGTGTGGATCAGGCTATCGGCACATCTCCTGCTGCTATTTTGTTTGGTTCGGGGCAGCTAGAGCAAAGTTTTCATTTGTCGGATCGTCCAGAACAAGATGGGCTTTTGTGGCTGCGTGCCACACCTAAAAGCAAGGATGCTGGCTTTGACTATATGGATATAGGCTTTCAGGCAGGTACTCCTGTCCAGCTGGTGTTGTTAGATGCGTTTGGGCAGCAAACACGCATCACGCTAAGTCAGCTACAAACCAAGGTGGATTTAACGGCGGATATGTTTACCTTTACGCCACCAGCCGATGTGGATGTGGTGACGTTACCCTAGTGTATGGAACCCGACCTTTTTCAATCTTCCTCGCCTCAAAACTATGCTCCGTTGGCAGAACGCTTGCGCCCGCGTCAGCTGGATGAGGTTGTGGGGCAAAGCCATCTCATCGGCGAGGGCAAGCCGTTGCGTGTCGCCTTTGCCTCGGGTCGCCCGCATTCTATGATTTTCTGGGGCCCCCCAGGGGTGGGGAAAACGACCTTGGCGCGTATGATGGCGGATGGTTTTGATGCCCAGTTTATTGCAATTTCTGCAGTGCTTGGTGGTGTTAAAGACATTCGTGATGCGGTGGTCAAAGCCCAAGTGGCCCAAGGCCAAGGGCGACGTACGATTTTATTTGTAGACGAAGTCCATCGTTTTAATAAAGCCCAGCAAGATGCGTTTTTGCCCTATGTAGAAAGCGGTTTGCTAACGTTTATCGGTGCTACAACAGAAAACCCATCTTTTGAGGTCAACTCGGCGCTACTGTCGCGAGCACGCGTTTATGTGCTCCAACCCTTGAGTGTCGAGGAGCTAACCGTTTTAGCGAATCGAGCGGTGGCCGTGTATGTTAATGATGCTCAGGCGGATTTGGTGTTTACGCCAGAAGCGAAACAACAGTTAGCAACATGGGCTGATGGCGATGCGCGACGCTTGATTAATGCCGTAGAGGTAGTGGCCGAATCAGCACAAACGGCACAGGTGCAAACGGTTGATCAAGCCTATTTGGAACAAGCCTTATCACAAAGTTTACGCCGTTTTGATAAAGGGGGCGATGCATTCTATGACCAGATCAGCGCGTTGCATAAGTCCGTGCGTGGTTCGGACCCAGATGCCGCATTATATTGGTTTTGTCGGATGATTGATGGTGGCGCTGATGCCTCCTATTTATCACGTCGTATTGTGCGCATGGCCTGGGAAGATATTGGTTTGGCGGATCCTCGGGCGCTACAAATAGCGAATGATGCAGCCACTACGTATGAGCGGCTAGGCTCACCCGAGGGCGAGCTCGCTTTGGCACAAGCTGTGATTTATTTGGCGGTTGCGGCGAAAAGCAATGCGGGTTATATGGCTTACAATCAAGCGCGCCGTTTTGCTGCAGAGCATGGCAGTGCCCCGGTTCCTGTGCATTTGCGCAATGCGCCAACTCAACTCATGAAACAGCTAGGGCATGGCAAAGCTTATCGGTATGCCCATGATGAACCCCATGGTTATGCGGCGGCCGAGCACTATTTTCCTGACGGTTTAAAGCCGCGCTTTTATCAGCCAACCGATCGGGGTTTAGAGCAAAAAATCAAAGCGAAGTTACAGTTTTTAGCCGAGCTGGATCGGCAGGCACGCTCTAAAAAAACCTCCTAAGCTTAATTATTCGCGCTGATTTCGCTACAATTCTTTAATTCTTATCATTCCTTGAGCCTATTGTTATGTTAGACATTACACTGTTGCGTAAAAATTTAGATGAGGTCGTAGCGGCCTTGGCCACTCGTGGGGTTGTTTTTGATACGGAGCGTTTTAACCGGCTCGAGTCGCGTCGTAAGGCCGTACAAGTCGAAACAGAAAACCTCCAGGCGCGTCGTAACACTGTGTCTAAACTCATTGGGCAGCTAAAAGCGAAAGGCGAAGACGCTTCTAAAGAAATGGCTGAGTCCAAGGCCATTCCGCAGCAGCTGCATGAACTAGAAAAAGAATTGACTGCCATCCAGTCCGAGCTGCACGAGTGGTTGAGCGGTATTCCTAACTTACCCCATGCTTCCGTTCCTGTTGGTGAGTCCGAGGAGCAGAATGTAGAGGTGCGTCGTTGGGTACCTGGAAATGCAGCAGCGGATGCTTTGCCTACCCCTTTTGATTTTGAAACCCAAGATCATGTTGCTGTAGGCGAAAAACTGGGCTTGGACTTTGAGGCAGCACGAAAACTCTCAGGGGCTCGATTCATGGTGTTACGTGGGCAGATGGCTAAACTACACCGGGCCCTAGCACAATTTATGTTGGATGTGCAAACCGAGGAGCATGGCTATACCGAATGCTATACCCCCTATATTGTAAATAGTTCTACTTTGTATGGCACCGGACAGTTACCTAAGTTTAAAGAGGATATGTTTTGGGTCACCAAAGGTGGGCAGAACCATACGGACGAGGAAGAGGGCCCTGCCGAGGACCTTTATTTGATTTCCACATCGGAAATTACTTTGACAGGAACCGTGCGTGATGAGATTTTAGCTTCGACAGAGCTACCCATGCGTTTAACGGCACACACGCCTTGTTTCCGTTCCGAAGCCGGTAGTGGTGGGCGCGATACACGAGGGATTATTCGTCAACACCAGTTCGATAAAGTGGAAATGGTTCAGATCGTGCATCCTGAGCATTCGTATGCTGCACTGGAAGAGATGGTAGGCCATGCTGAAAGCATCTTACAGCGCTTGGGCTTGCCGTATCGTGTGGTGGCTTTATGCGCTGGGGATATGGGGTTTTCTGCTGCCAAAACGTATGACCTAGAAGTGTGGTTGCCCGCACAAAATACGTGGCGAGAGATTTCTTCTATTTCTAACTGCGAGGCGTTTCAGGCTCGACGTTTACAGGCGCGTTTCCGTCCCGAAAAAGGGCGTCCAGAATATGTGCATACGCTAAATGGCTCTGGTTTAGCGGTAGGGCGTGCTTTAGTCGCCGTCTTAGAGAATTATCAACAAGCCGATGGGAGTGTGGTGATCCCAGAGGTCTTGCGCCCTTATATGGGGGGGAAAACACATCTTTACCCCACTGAGGCTTAAGTTTATTTAACCCAGCCTAAGCTGGGTTTGTCATAGATGAAAAATCAGTAAAAGAACAATATAAACAGCCCGCTTTAGAGCGGGCTTATATATGATTTAGTGACGATTACGTAGTACGGGGTAATCTTTGGGCATCGGTAAAAGTAAAGGCTGTGTACCAGAGTTTTCGTCTAGGTAGTGTTTTTGCCGTTTTGGACGAGAGCTACGATTAAGTAGCCATACCATAAGGGTTAACCAAACAAATAAAGAAAGGGCTTTGCTTAATAAGCTATTTAAGCTGGCATAGCCCGTAGCGCTTGAAGCCGAGATATGTAAAAGGTTAGCTAGAGTTGGAAATTGGCCCAAGAGTTCAATGAAAAGATTACCCGGCAGGTGGAAGGCCCAGCGCACGGTTTCCCAGGTTTCCCAGTAGCTAATACGCCCATCCGCGTTTTGATCAATAACCCATTGGAAAGATTGAATATGCATAACGGACTCCTTAAAAAGAGACCCGCCTAAAATGCACGGGTGACAAATCATTAACGATGTTGTCTTAACTAATATAAAAGCCAACCACGTGCTTGGCAAGCATATTTTGGGCAAAAAAAATCCCGCGCCTAGGCACGGGATTGGATATAGGGTGGCGGACAGGGTGAGATTCGAACTCACGATACGCTTGCACGTATACTGGATTTCGAGTCCAGCGCATTCGACCACTCTGCCACCTGTCCGCATTCATTTTTTACTAAAAATGTAAAGCAGTCATTCTAGCAGAAAAACCACTAAAAAGACCAGCCCTTTAAATAGATAAAATCGGTTTTCCCTTTTAGGGTGACGCGTTACACTTAATAGGTTCTTTTCGTGGTCAACACCACAGTTATCTGGAGAAATATATGCTTACTGATAAAACCGCTGTTATTACCGGCTCCACCAGTGGGATTGGGTTAGCAATTGCACAACAATTGGCCGCGCATGGCGCAAATGTGGTGTTAAATGGGTTTGGTGATGCGGATGAGATTGAAAAACTTCGCGTGAATATCGAGCTCCAAAATGATGTGAAAGCCTATTATTTGCATGCCGACCTCAGTCAGCCTGAAACCACGCGCCAGTTTATTCAACAAGCAGCTCAGTTAACAGGTGGTATTGATATTTTAGTGAATAACGCTGGTATCCAGCATACAGACCGCATTGAAAATTTTCCTGTTGACCGCTGGGATCAAATTATTGCCTTAAACCTATCCGCAGTGTTCCACACGACGGCAGCGGCTTTACCACATATGCAGAAAAAAGGCTGGGGGCGTGTTATTAATATCGCCTCTACGCATGGTCTTGTGGCTTCAGAAAACAAATCGGCTTATGTGGCTGCTAAGCATGGTGTGGTCGGCTTGACTAAGGTCACTGCTCTAGAGAACGCTGGCTCAGGGATTACATGTAATGCGATTTGCCCAGGGTGGGTCCGCACGCCTTTGGTCGAGGCTCAAATTGAAGCTTTGGCTGCCAAAAATAACTGTGACATAGAAACCGCGGCAAAAGCGCTTCTTGCTGAAAAACAACCCTCCTTGCAGTTTGTGACACCAGCTCAAATTGGGGGGGCGGTGGTCTTTTTGTGTTCAGAGGCCGCTGAGCAGATGACAGGTACAACGATGACGCTGGATGGTGGCTGGACGGCGCGTTAAAACAGGAAGTCAGTATGCTATTTTTATTATCTCCTGCTAAAAAACTGGACTATGATTCGCCAGTGCGTACAACCTTACATACGCAACCGCAATTCATTCCCCAAGCTCAAGCTTTGATTTCAGTCTTACGAGAGCAAACGCCAGAGCAAGTGCAAAAACTAATGAAATTAAGCGATGCGTTAACTACGCTGAATGTACAGCGCTATGCGGATTGGTCACCTGAGTTTTCGCTGGATAATGCGCGTCAAGCGATTTTGGCTTTTGATGGGGACGTTTACGAGGGGCTACAAGCGAAAACGCTATCCGATGCACAACTGCAATGGGCGCAGCAACATGTTTTGGTGTTAAGCGGCCTTTATGGGGTGCTACGACCTTTGGATTTAATGCAGCCATATCGGCTAGAGATGGGCACACGGCTTGCTACACCTCAAGGTAAAAATCTCTACGAGTACTGGGGGAGCCAATTAGCGACCTATATCGATCAGCATTTTGCTCAACAGGCTGATCCGAATCCGGTGGTAGTGAATTTGGCATCCAACGAGTATTTCAAAGCGGTGGATACCAAATCATTACGCGCTTCAGTAGTGGAGTGTGTTTTCCAAGATCAAAAGGGCGAGGATTGGAAAATCATCAGCTTCTATGCCAAAAAAGCGCGTGGGCTGATGGTGCGCTATGCCATTGATAACCAAGTGCAACATGTGGAGGAGCTACAGGGGTTTAATAGCGATGGCTATCGTTATACCCCTGAAGTCTCTACAGCGACGAAGTTGGTTTTTCGTCGACCGGAATCGGTTTAAGTAGATCTAGCTGGGTAGGGGTGGGTGGTCCAGAGCTCAATACTAAGCCGCGCATATCTTGTCGGATCAGCTGTGCGGCTTTTATCATTTGTCGTAATGGATAAGCTAGCATTGCAAAATCCCCCTCCGTCTCTAACGACCCCACTGGTGGTGCATCGGCATTATTTAGCTCACGCTCAATAGCTACCAACGCCGTTTCGATTCCTGGAGGGATCTCTGCTAATGAGGCCAGCAGTGGGACAGCGGCACTGATTTGGGATGCCAGCACATGGTTTTGAATTAGTAAATTATTCAGCAAGGCCACATTATATTGGCGGCTAGTGGGTTCATTCATCATGCGATAAAAACCCGAGGCAAAATTACTAAAGGCTACGTGTACATTACGGCGAGCCAGTTGCCATTGGGTATCGGCTTCATTTAAGTCATATTCCAGTTTCGCAAGCGTATCCGGGCTCAGCGCTAGTGCCTGAGCAGCGGAGTGGGGCGTGGCGGTTGCTGCATTGTATTGGCGTTGAAGCGCTGCATAGTGCAGCCCGGTTTGTAAATAGTTTTTATTTGCACCTAGAGCTTCGTTAGCAAAATTGCTCATGGAATTGGACTCCCACCATGGC